>JBIJCD010000012.1:0-20663 GCA_044344895.1 Pirellulales bacterium
AGCGCCACGAGCTTGCGGGCCACCGGGTTGTGTTCCACGTCGCAGATGCCTTCACCCAGCGGCGTGTCGGCGAGGCTCGTCGCGGAGGCGATGCCCGGCAGCGACTCGATCCGTTCGGCGAGCAGCTTCAGCCGCCCGATGCCAGCGGCGGAGAACAGATCCGGATCATCGTAGGCGGCGAGCACGACCTCGCTCGAGCCGAACGTGCGAGCCATCCGCCGATAGGGCACCAGCGCCGGATCGGTGCGGTCGAACATCGTGTCGATCGAACGGGAGAATTCCAGCCGCCGCGACTCATACACGGAGAGGATCGTGACGACGACGGCCAGGCACGCCAGGGCGGTGCGTCGTCGAACCAGCCAGGCTGCGATAACGTCGGCTGCCGGACGCATGGACGGTGTTCCGCGTCGGGGGGAGGGGCGGGGGGCTGGCGGCGTGCGGCGGCAGCGGTGACCGGGTGCCGTCGTGAAGCCGACCGGGCGGCGGGCCGCGTGCGGTCGGCGCAGGACGGGCTGACATGGTACCGCGACGAGTCCGTGCAGGCTGGGAAGGCCGCGGTCACCGCCCAGGCTGCCGACACCTCCCGTTCTGCCGCCGCCCGCTCTACCCAGCCTGTCGCGTCGCCGCGGGCGGCCGCCGCAGAGAACCCGCCACGCGGCCCGGTACCGGCCGGGCCGGGGCTCGTCGGTAACCCCCTGAGCGGACACGACTTGCGTTGTCCTGACCGCGGCCGCCCTGCCTTGACCCGTCGGCGCACGCACTCCTATAGTCCCGCGCTTTTTCGACACCCGGCCTGTTTTTCCGCCGCCGAGACCCAGTTTCACGCGTGTTTTACCGCGACTCCCACGCCACCGCTGCGGCTGTATGCCGCCGTCACGAGCCGCCAGTGCGGCATCGCGCGGTAGGTCTGCGCCGGCGGACGTTCGCGGCGGCATGGTTGTTGGCGATCGTCGCCCGGCTCGTCGCCGCGCAGGGGGGCGATGAGCCCTTCGGCGAAACGGCGCCGGCCGGCGCGCTGGCCACGCTGCCCGCCCGCGGGCTGGCCGCCGCGATCGCGGAGGCGGGCAGGATCGAGGTGCCGTCGATCGATTCGCGTGAACCCGTGACCGTCAGTGCCACGCAGGCATCGCGGTGGACCGAGGGCTCGTACGACGTCTGGCACCTCACGGGTGGCGTGCGGATCGTGCAGGGAGGCACGGAAGCAGCTGCGCACGAGGCCGTCGTCTGGATCGAGCAGGAGCCGGCCGCATCGCCGGCGTCACTCGAGGACGACGCGCAGGAGTCACCGCCGGTGCGCAGCATGCTGGTGCGGATGGCGGGCGACGTGAGCGTGCGGGCCCGGTCGTCCACCGATGCCGACACGAGCGTTCGCGGCCCGCGGTGGACGGGCCGCTTCTGGATGCAACGCGAGCCGACGCTGCGATTCTCGAGCGTCATCCCGGCCGCCGGCACGCCACCGATCTACGACGCCCCGGCGGACCGTGCCGTTCCGGTCGCGGCCACCGCCGTCGCCGCGGAGGACGAGGAGCCGATCCAGCGGACGCAATTCAGCGAGTTCGGCGCCGCGCCGGTGCCCGTGGTGAACGCCGCCGCACCGGCCCGCCGGTTGCGGGCATTTCCGCGGTCGAGCGTGCCGCTCAACATCCGTTGGTTTCCCAGCCCCGCCGGCAACGAGTGGGTGGCCGTGATCACTTCGGGTGTGAATCTCGTCGTCGACGGCGTCGATCCGGCGGGGCCGCTCGACGTGTCTGCCGACCGGCTGGTGATCTGGACCCGCGGACAGGCTCAGCCCTCACTCGACGGCAACGCGGCGCAGGCGGCCGACGTGCCGCTCGAGCTCTACATGGAGGGCAACGTCGTCTTCCGGCAGGGGCAGCGGGTGGTCGAGGCGTTGAGCATGTTCTACGACGTGCCGCGGTCCAGCGGGGTGATCACGGGCGCCACGGTGCTCACGCCGGTCGACAACTATTCCGGCGTGGTCCGGCTGCGGGCCGACGTGATGCGGCAGATCGACCGCAGCCGGTTCGTGGCCCAGCAGACAGGCCTCACCTCCAGCCGGCTCGGCGTGCCGACGTGGGAGTTCCGATCGCGGGAGCTGGAGTTCACCGACGAACAGGTGCCGTTGGCCGCACCAGGCGGCCAGCCCGCGATCGATCCCGTGTCGGGCGAGCCGGTCGTGGAGCACGAGCAGTTCATCACCAGCCGCGGCAACACCGTCACTGTCGGGGGCGTGCCGGTGCTGTGGTGGCCCGTGCTGGCGACGAACGCGAAGAAGCCGACCTTCTACATCAACAACGCGCAGATCAAGAACGACCGGATCTTCGGCACGCAACTGCTCACCAGCTGGGATGCGTTCCAGGTCTTCGGCTGGCGGCGGCCCCCGGACGGCGTCGACTGGGACTTCGACGTCGATTACCTGAGCCTGCGCGGCCCGGGCGGCGGCACGTCGCTGCTCTACAACCGCCCCGACTTCCTCGGTTTCGGCGGTCCCGCCAGCGGCGACCTCGACGCCTGGTTCATCGGCGACGTGGGGCTCGACAACCTGGGACTCAACCGCCGCACGTTCACCTATCCCGGCTACCCGAACCGTACCTTCCGCGGCCGCTCCTTCTGGCGGCACCGCCAGGATCTGGGAGGCAGCACCGACAGCCTGCTGGGCGGCTGGCAGCTTCGCGGCACGGCTGGATGGATCAGCGACATGAACTTCCTCGAGGAATACTACGAGGCGGAGTGGGAGGAAGGATACGAGCAGCGAACCTGGCTCGACCTGCGTCGGCCGATCGAGAACCGCGAGCTGCGGCTGCTCACGAGCGCGCGGGTGAACCCGTTCTTCACGCAGAGCGAGTGGTGGCCGCGGCTCGACTACTACTGGCTGGGCCAGCCCCTTCTGCGGGACGCGGTGACGTGGTACTCCCATTCGAACGTGGCGTACGTCAAGCAGGGGGAGCCGCAGACGCCGACGGTGGGCCAGGGGCTCAACATCTGGACGCTGCTTCCCTACGAAGCCAACGTCATCGGCGAGCGGCTCGCCACGCGACACGAACTCGACCTGCCTTTCCAGGCCGGCGCGGTGAAGATCATTCCGTATG
Organism: Pirellulales bacterium; assembly: GCA_044344895.1. Taxonomy (GTDB): domain Bacteria; phylum Planctomycetota; class Planctomycetia; order Pirellulales; family UBA1268; genus CAMCQY01. The sequence goes on from JBIJCD010000012.1 coordinate 3,090, forward strand.
CCCTCGGCGAACTGGCGCACTGGGGCGACTCGCTGTCGGCCACGTCGCCCAACACGGCCGCCGGTGCGCTCAACCGCGCCTACGGCCAGGTCGGCATCCGTTCCAGCCTTCCCGTGTGGACGGCCGACAACACGGTGGAAAGCCAGCTCTGGAACGTGCACGGGCTGGCCCACAAGGCCGTTTTCGAGGCCGAGTTCTCCTACGCCAACAGCACGCAGGACATCTCGCAGCTCCCGCTCTACGACCAGATCGACGACGACACGATCAACCAGTATCGCCGCAACATCCCCTACTGGGACTACGGCGCGATTCCCGGCCAGGCCACGCCGCTGCAGACACCCTTCATCTTCGGCCCGAGCAACAAGTACGACCCGCGCACGTATGCCGTCCGCCGCGGCATGGGCGGCTGGGTGACCGGTCCGACGGAGATCGCCAACGACCTCACCGCTTTCCGCGTCGCGGCCCGGCAGCGCTGGCAAACGAAACGTGGCCCTGCCGGCAACCGGCGGATCATCGACTGGATCGTGTTCGACGTGGACGGCGAGTTTTTCCCCACGACGAGCCAGAATTTCGGCCAGACGCTCGGCCTGTGGCAGTACGACTTCCGCTGGCACGTGGGCGATCGCACCACGGTGCTCTCCACCGCCGACGTCGACTTCTTCGGGGGCGGCCAGCAGCTCTATACGGTTGGCGCGCTGCTCAACCGCACGCCCCGCGGCAGCTTCTACATCGGCTTCAACGAGTTCGGCGGCCCGATCCAGGCCAGCGTGCTGACAGGCTCCTACACCTATCGCATGAGCCCGAAGTGGGCAAGTTCGTTCGGCACTGCGCTCAATCTCAGCGGAATGAACATCGGACAGAACTTCCAGCTGGTGCGGATCGGCGAATCGTTCTTGATGACGTTCGGTTTCAACGTCGATTACAGCCGCAACAACGTCGGCTTCACCTTCAACCTCGAGCCGCGGTTCCTGTCACGGACGCAGTTCGCCAGCCGTACCGGCCTCGATATCCCGATGGCCGGAGCCTACGGCCTCGAATGATCACCCCGGAGCCCTACGGATGCTGCTGAGAGTCATCGTCGATCGTCGGCATCGCAACAGTAAAGTCGCCTATTACGTGAGTTCGACGGTGGCTGCGCTGCTGCCACGGCAGCTCCACGTGCGCAGGATCGCGGGCGTCGCGGCGCGGGTGGGGCCGCCGGATGACGAGGTGCTGACGCGGCTCGACTACTACAACCAGGTCACCGCACCGACGATGATTCGGGATGCGGTGAGCATCGCCGAGTTTCGCCGCACCAAGCGGTCCGTCTACTACCTGGACCTGCTCCCCCACCTGCGGTGCTTCGAGGACACGCGGCGCTTCAAGTACGTGTTCGGCGACGTGACGCACGTGCCGCCCGAGCCCGCCTTCGTGAAGAGCCGGCCCATCGGCGGCGACAACAGGAATTCGGTGCTCATGAAGCTCGACTCGCCGCGGCACTTCTGCTTCGTGTCGGATGCCATTCCATTCGCGAGCAAGCGGCCACGGCTCGTGTGGCGAGGCCGGCTGCACCTGAAGTCGAAGAAGGAGCGGCGGCTCGACTTTCTCCAGCAGTACCACGCCGCCCCCTTCTGCGACGTCGGCCACGTCAATCGGGAAAACGTTTACACGGACTATCGCCGGCCGCCGCTGTCGGTCGGCGATCAGCTCGCGTTCAAGTACGTCCTGTCTCTCGAGGGCAACGACGTGGCGACCAATCTCAAGTGGATCATGTCGTCAAACTCGCTCTGCCTGGCACCGCGCCCCAGATTCGAGACCTGGTTCATGGAGGGCAGGCTGATTCCCGACCACCACTACGTCGAGATCGCCGACGATTTCCGCGACATCGAGGAGAAGATCGGCCACTACGAACGCCACCCCGACGAGGCGCAGGCCATCATCGCCAACGCCAACGCCTATGTGCGGCAGTTTCTCGACGCCGACCGGGAGGCACTGCTCGGCCATCTCGTCGTCTGCCGGTACTTCGAGCAGTGCGTCGTCGAGCCGTCCAGCGTCGGGCAGCTGCGGGCGGCCGCCTGATCGGGGCGGCCGCGGTTCACGGGGCGGCGCGGTCGCCGTAGGGGGCGAGCGTCGACCAGACCGCGAACAGTCCGGCCAGGAGTGCATAGGCGGCGGCGAGTTCGAGCGGGCCACGGCCGGCGGCTGCGTCTGGCAGATTCGCGATGCTCCACGGCAGGAAGAGCCGGCCGTCGGCGAACGGCGAGTGGATCACGCCGCACAGCGTGCAGGCGGCCGCGGCGAGGCACCAGCCGGCGGCGTCGCGGAGCCGGCGATCGACGAGCGCCACCACCAGGCCGGCCCAGAGCAGGCTCGTGACGATGAAACCGCTCGACAGCAGCCGGATGGAAAACAGTTCTCTGGCGAGCGGCCCTGCGGCGACCGCGCCGGCGGCCAGCAGTTTGTCGGTCTGGATCGTCACCAGGGCCGCCAGCGCGGGCACGCAGGCCACGGCCACGGCCGGATAGTGCCGCTGCGGCGTCGCGTGGAAGCTCTGGGCGGTGATCTCCAGGCCGATGAACACGAGAATCGGCAGGATGGCCGGTCCCGGGATCGCCTGGTAGAGGTAGGCGAACGAGCCGGTGAGTCCGGCCGCGCCGATGAACGCGGCCGTGGCCAGCGTGTAGGCGGCCCGGCCCCCCATCGCCTTGTAGGCCGGATGGCCGATGTAGGGGGTGGTCTGGATCACGCCACCGCAGGCCCCGGCGACGATCGTGGCGAGCCCCTCGACGCCGATGATGGCCGCCGTGTCGTATTCATCGCCCGCGGCCGCAGCGCTTTCCGTGCAGTCGATGCCTCCCACCACCGTGCCGAGCGCGAAGGGGATCACGATCGGCAGGTACTTCACGGTGTCGCCCCAGGCTTCGAGCCATTCGAACCGGGCCGCGGCCAGCCACTCCGTCGGCCACAGCGCCGCTCCCGCGTCGATCACGGCGTGCGCCTCCCCCGGGGGAATCCAGCCCGTGGAGGTGCCGATCGCGTGGATCAGCCCGCCGGTGACGAGGGCGGCCAGCGCGCCGGGGATGCGGGCAGGAAACGGGATGCGGGCGGTCAGTGTGGCGAGCACGACCCCCAGCGATGCCAGGCCCACGAGCGGCGAACCGAAGATCTCGACCAACGGCAGGAACGTGATGAGTGCCAGTGCGATCGCCGCGAGGCTGCCGAGCAGGCCGGCCCGAGGCACGAGCCGGCGGATGGGGCCGGCGACCAGGCTGCAGAGGAGCTTGAAGAATCCGCTGGCGACGATCGCGCACATGCCGACGTGCCAGGCGTGGCGGGCGGCAGCCTCGCGGTCCAGGCCGGCGGCGAGCGATGCCGCGAAGGCGGGGCCGATCACGAAGAAGACCATGCCGAAGGTACTGGGCGTGTCGAGCCCCAGTGGCATCGCGGTGACGTCGGTCCGGCCGGTGCGGCGGGCCAGCCGGAACGCCATCCAGGTGAAGATCAGGTCGCCCACCAGGACGCCGATGGCGGTTCCCGGCACGAGGTGCGAGACGGCGAACTGCGCCGGGAAATCGAAGGCGGCGGCCAACAGGGACACCGCCAGGACCAGGTCCGCGAGGTTGTCCAGGCAGAGGCCGAAAAAGGCGTTGACGTCGCCGGGGCAGGCCCAGCGATAGGCTTGTGGATCGTGGCTGGGGCGTGCCATGGCGGGCCGGGGCGTGACGGGGTGCCGAGTTGCCGCTGTCCGAAGCAGCGGCCGGAGGAGCCGGAATTTCGGTGCGAAGCGGGCAAACTGTCAAATCTGGCATGCGACACCGGCGGCGGCCGGGAATCGCCCGTCCCGGGGAAGCGGTGGCTATACTCCGTGAGTCTGGTCTGCCGTGTGGGGCCCGCGTCGCGGGTTTTGGCTGTCGGGTATTCCAGCGAACCTTCCCCGCTTTGGCCGCGTAGAAGCGATGGTTGTGCACGATTCCAACCCCAGTGTCAGGTCCGGAGATCCGCCCGGCGGCGGTGCCGCGGTCGAGTCTTTGGACCAGGGGGTGGGGCCGTCCGACGAGGAGTTGCTGCGGCGGTTCCGGGTCAGGGACGACGCGACTGCCTTCGAGTCGCTCGTGCACCGCTACGAGCATGAACTGTTCAGCTATCTCCGCCGCTACCTCGGCAGCGCGGAGATGGCGGAGGACGTGTTTCAGGCGACGTTCCTGCAGGTGCACTTGAAGAAGGAGAACTTCGACGACGGGCGGCGGTTTCGCCCCTGGCTCTACACGATCGCGACCAATCAGGCCATCGACGCCCAGCGCCGCAATCGACGCCACCGCATGGTGAGCCTCGACCACCGGACGGGCGGTGATGACGACGTGGGGACGCTCGTGGAAATGCTGTCGGGTCGGGACCAGACCGCCGATGAGAGGATGGAGGACGAGGAGGCGAAGCTCTGGGTGAGGTCGGCGGTCGAAGACCTTCCCGACACGCTCAGGAGCGCGCTGGTCCTCGTCTACCACCAGGGAATGAAATATCGGGAAGCGGCGGACGTGCTCGGCATTCCGGTTGGAACCGTGAAAAGCCGGCTGCACGCCGCGCTTCTCAAATTGAACGAGTCCTGGCAGCAGAGCGGTAATGAACGGTGAGCCTTGATTGAGCCCTGAGCTTGATGATGTCAACGGACCCGACGCCCCACCGAAGGTCCGTCACGAGTCGTGTCATGATGTGAGCGTTTCCCATGCGAGATAATCTCCTCGGCCACATGCTGGAAGCCCTCGAGCCTGCGGAATCGAAGCAGGTCGAGAGCGTGCTGGCCGATCCCCAGCAGGGTCCGTCCCTGCGCCGCGATCTCGAGCAAACCCCTGGCCCGGGACCGCGACCTGCTGCCGCCGCCGGCCGGGCTTGCCGGTCGCACGCTGCAGTTCATCGCCGCGCACGAAGCCGCCGGCAGACCGCTGCCGATGCCGGCTCCTGCCGGCGTCGAGACGCGCAGTGGTCGCGGCGCGGGCCGCGTCTGGATCGACCGCGCCATCGTCGCCGCCACCGCCCTGGCGGCCTGCGTGCTGGTGGCGCCGCTGCTCCTCGATTCGATCTCCCAGGCCCGTGCTCGCCGGGTGGAGCGGAATCTGATGCGCACTTCGACCGCCCTGCAGGGCTACGCCGACGCCCATGGCATGTTTCCCACGCCTCCGGACTCGGGCCCGCTCTCGCGGGCCGGGCTCTATGCGCCCACGCTCGTGTCCGACCACCGGCTCGCCGCTGACGACGGCACGCTCGTGCATCCGGACACCGAACTCTCCAGGAGCGGCACCTATCGCGTGCCGACGCTCGAGGAACTGAAGGCGGCGGTGGGCACGCCGAGATTCGAGGAACTGGTGCGCACGATGGGGGGCGACTATGGCTACACGCTCGGCCATCGTGATCCAAACGGCACGCTGCAGCGGAATGTCAACCGGCGGCGACGTCACCATCCGATCATGGCCGATGCCCCGGACGACGGCGGGGAACGCAGCAGCAACCATCCCGATGGGCTGCATCACGTGCTCTTCGAGGACGGCCACGTCAAGCGGTTGCTGCCCGACGAGCTGCCTCACGACGACCACCTGTACCGTAATCACGACGGCGTGGTCGCCGCCGGTGTGGACGACGAGGACGCGGTGATCGGCGATTCCCACCATCAGCCCTGAGCCAAGGTCCCGGGTTCCCCGGGGCGGCCGGCTCAGCGGGCCATGTGACGGTGGTACTCCTCGTCGAGTTCGGCGTAGCTCCGTCGGCAGAGGCGGGCGAGCGTGTCGGTGTCGACGGTGCCGGTGTAGACCCGCGTCAGGTATTCCACGAAGGCGTTGCGGTAGCGGCCGCGGTCGAAGTTCATGAAAAAGTCGGCCAGCCCCGCGATCTCGCTGTAGATCTGCGGGAGCCGTTCATCGGCCTGGAAATCGCGGCGGCCGAGCGCTGCGAGCTCGGCCAGCGGCACGTGGAATGCATCCTCGACGAGCCGCTCCCGTGCCATGGCCGCGCGTCCGGCGCCGCGTCCGCCCAGGGTCCACCCGAACGCCGCCGGTTCCAGGCTCTCCATGTAGCAGGCGGCGGCCTCGATCGCCCAGAAACCGCGGCGTTCGCCTGCGAGTGGGCTGGTCCGCCGCATCTCCGCGAACAGCTGGTGGGTCGCCTCGTGGTGGACGGTCGTCGAGACCTGCCCCTCCCCGGGGAAGAACCATGCGGTGTGGGTCGGAGTCCAGTAGATGCCGAGCGTGCGCGAGATCGACGGCTCGAGCCGCTCGAGTGCCGCGACATACTGGCCGCGGTCTGCCACCAGGGTGGCGGCGAAGGCCTGCCTGCGGCCTCCCCCCGCCGCGGCACGGCCCGCCAGCCGCTGCTCCCAGGCGGCGGGCTCGTGGTGGAAGCCCCCGAAGACCTGCCGCCAGGCGTCGTGTGCATCCTCCAGCTGCGCGGCGAGCGTCGCCGTCGCTTGCATGCCGGCCGTGGAGGTGATGAGCCAGTGGTCCGACGAGAACTTCCAGCCCTGCGCCGGATCGGCGGGCATGGCCGCGGCGTCTTCGCGGACCCAGCGGCCCCGCTCGTAGCGCTCTCCGGCGCGGTAGCGTTCCTGCCGGCCGCGCGGGAGCCAGCCGAACTCGGCGGAGTGCTCCTCGCCGTGTTCCAGCCGCCTTGCGGCCTCGGGCCACACCCACTCCCCGCGGTGTCGCACCCACCCGCCGGCCTCGCGGGCCCGTTCGTTGTCGGGATCGTCGCGGAGCGCCCTGTAGAGGAGCCGGATCGCCTCTGCCGTGCCGCCGGAAGTCGACCCGGCGGGCCCGTCGCGGCCGGTCGCCTGGACGTCTCCCCGCGCTGCGGCCGACGCCAAAGCCAGCGTGCCGGCGGCCTGCGTTCGCCGGGCGGCGAGAAAATCATCCCAGATCGCAAGTTCCTCCGGGGTGTCGATCCAGTCGGGCGTCGTCGCCCGTGACGGGATGGCGAGCACGAACTGCCGGTCATCCTCCGCAGGCAGCCGCCAGTTTCGGATGAAGGCCGCGAGTTCCGCGTGGCCGGCGGCGTCACAGCGCCGCACGAGGCCGGCCACCGCCGCCGTCCACTCCTCGTCGAGAGCCGCAGCCGTCTTCGTCTTCGTCGGTGCGGCGATCGCCGGCCCCGGCAGCGCGGCCGGGAACGCGAGCAGCAGCACCATCGCCACGGCGTTGGCTCCGCTCGGCCGAGTCGTCTGCGTTCGCATCGTGGCTGCCCTCGTGCGCTGCGGCGCAGCCGCCGTCAGCTCTCCTCGGCGAATGCCGAATCGAACGCCCGGCGGCTGGGCGCGAAGTCGAGTTGCTGGACGAACCCGCAGGCCTCGGCGGCACCGTGCTCGCGGTCCATGCCGCTGTCCTCCCACTCCACGGACAGCGGTCCTTCGTAGCCGATCTGATTGAGCGCGCGGATGATCTCCTCGAAGTCGACGCCGCCGCGGCCCGGCGACCGGAAGTCCCAGCCGCGCCGGTGGTCTCCGAAGCCGAGGTGGCTGCCGAGGATGCCCGACCGGCCGTCGAGCAGTGTGACCGCATCCTTGACGTGCACGTGATAGATGCGGTCGTGAAAGGCGCGGATGAATTCGACCGGGTCGACGCCCTGCCAGTGCAGGTGGCTGGGGTCGAAGTTGAACCCGAATTCCTCGCGCCTGCCCAGGGCGTCGAGCGCCCGCTGCGCCGTGACCAGATCGAAGGCGATCTCGGTGGGATGCACCTCGAGCGCGAACCGCACGCCGCACTCCGCGAACACGTCGAGGATGGGGTGCCAGCGGTCCGCGAACTGCGCGAAGCCTGCGTCGATCATCGGTGCGGAAACCGGCGGAAACGAATAGAGCAGGTGCCAGATGCCCGAGCCCGTGAACCCGTTCACCACCGACACGCCCAGCTTCTGGGCGGCCCGGGCCGTCCGCTTCATCTCGTCGGCGGCCCGGCGGTTGACGCCCTCGGGGTCGCCGTCGCCCCACACGTGCGGCGGCAGGATCGCCTTGTGCCGCTCGTCGATCCGGTCGCAGACGGCCTGCCCGGCGAGGTGGTTGGAGATGGCGTGCACCGCGAGGTCGTGCCGCTCGAGCACGTCTCGCTTTGCCGCACAGTAGCCGCTCTCCTCGACGGCGCGGGTGACGTCGAAGTGGTCGCCCCAGCAGGCCAGTTCCAGCCCGCCATAGCCGAAGTCGCGGGCCTTGCGGGCAAGATCCTCCAGCGGAAGGTCGGCCCACTGGCCGGTGAAGAGCGTGATGGGGCGGGGCATGTGGGGCTCCTTCGCGGGCGCGGACCGTCAGTCCTGATGGACGACAATCGAGAGTCTAGCGGGCTGAGGAACGGGCCATCCATGGCACCCGGAGGACTTTTGCCGCGGCCGCTCACGGCGGTGCCAACGGCCGGGCGGGCGTCAGTTGCGGATCACGCGGCGAAGCAGCCAGATGCCCCACAGGGCGATGAGCACGTTGGCCAGCCAGACGCCCGGGGCTGGGAGCGTGCCGGCCTTCGCCCTGGACACGCCCAGCATGAACAGCGGGTAGTAGACGACGAGGATCGGCAGAAAGCAGAGGAAAAAGCTCGTCAGAAAGTCGGCGTTGCGCATCCGGATCGCCATCGGTGCCCCCACCAGGACGAAGCAGAGGCAGCTGAACCCGTTGGCCCACCTCCGCCAGGGCTCCATGATGATGCGGTTGAGACGGGAGCGCGCGGAGGCGGCCTGCTCCCTGTCCGGGGCGACCGCCGCCGGGGTGGTCTGCTCCATGTGGCCGGAGACGATTCCCAGGGCCATCTTCCCGGCGGCGATCTGGTCGATCTGGTCGATCTTGGCCGCTTGTTCGGCCCGGGCCCGCGGAAAATCGGCCATGGCGATCTCCGAGGGACTCTCCGAGGACACCCCTTTCCGGCTGACGGCGTCGAGGGGCACCACTCGCTCGATCGTGTCGGGAAACACCGCCTTCACGTCCCCGACGTGTACGGTGCCGTCCCGGCAGGTGATCGTCAGCGTGCCGGCCGACGCGTCGGCGCGGAGCGACGCCTCGGCCGCCGACACGGTGACCGGCGGGCTCGAGCCGCCCGGCTGGAACGACAGCGTGGGACGGATCAGCCGTCGGCCATCCACGGCCTTGACGTTGATCGAGAGCTGCGACGTGCTGTAGGAACGCTGCTGGCGCAGCCGGCCGTAGATGATTTCCTCGACGCTGCCGACGACGACCCGGCGCACGCCGTTCCTGCCCCAGGAGACGGCGATGTCGTTGAGCCACACCGACACGAAACTCACCACGACCGCCAGCATGGCGGCCGGCCAGATCGCGGCCATCGGCGTGATGCCGGCGGCCTTGAGCGCCGTGATCTCGTTCGTGGCCGACATGCGGCCGAAGACGCTCGCGACGGCGAAGAGCATCGTGCCGGGCACCGCGAACCGCATCGCCTCCGGCAGGACGTAGGGGACCAGCGCCAGGATCTGCAGCAGCCCGAGGCCCTGCTGTTGCGCCTCCTTCACGAGCCCCACGACGAGCATGAAGAGCGTCAGCGCGGAGAGGGCGACCAGGAACACCTGCAGCAGTTCGCTCAGCACGTACCGGGAGATGATCTTCATCGCGGCGGCTCAGGCCCGGGGCGAAGCGGGGGGCGGGTCGAGGCGGACCGTCGCATCCCGGCGGGCCGTCTCGATCTCGGATACATGCACCGCGATGGCCTCGGCCACGGCCGTCACCGCCTCGTGATGCGCCCCCGCGGCCGCATGCTGCCGGGCCCGGGCGAGGATGTCGACGGTGCGGTCGCGGTGTGCCGCGGAGATCGCGTCGGACGCCGACTCGAGGCTCGACACAACGCCTTCGACAAGGGCCTGCGAAGGGGTGCAGTCGTAGGATCGGTACGGCCCCTTGCCCAGGAAATCCTCCGGGTGCAGCAGCCGGCCCCGGGACTTCGCCGTGAGAAAGGCGATGATGCCGAACAGACCGCTGCCGAAGGCGATCAGGCCGCCGCCGAGGCTGGTGCCGAGGCAGATCATCCGCACCAGTTCGTTCGCCGTGCAGGCTTCCTTGGTCAGCATGCTCCAGGGGTTGACGGTGAGCGCGAGCAGCAGGCCGATGGCCGCCAGCCCGAGGGCGGCCCAGGCCATGCGCCCTTGCCGCTGGTTCGATGTCGCCTCTTCGCTGAGCGGCCAGGGCTCGTCGCTGCGCGAACGCCGTGAGATCTCATCCTGGCCGGCTCGGACCGCGATCACCGTGACGTTGTCGGGGGCGCCCCGCACCAGCGCCAGCCCGATGAGCGCCGCCACCGCCTCCGGCGGCTCCAGTTCGGCGGCGAACAGCCCGATCTCCGCGTCGGTGACCACGCCGGAAAGGCCGTCGCTGCAGAGCACGAACGCGTCGCCGAGTTCGACCGGGAACGGCCCCTCGAGGTCGACGTCGACCTTCGGATGCGGGCCCAGTGAGCGGGTGATGATGTTCTTCGGCACGCCGTCGGGCGCCTCGTCACGCCGCGCGCCCATGGCGGCCTCGATCTCCCACACCAGCGAATGGTCGCGCGAGAGTTGGTCGACCACGCGGCCCCGAATCCGGTAGGCCCGGCTGTCGCCGATGTGGCCCAGGATCGCGCCGCGCGGATGCAGGACGAGCACCGTGCAGGTCGTGCCCATGCCGTGGCATTCCGCGTTGCGTTCACCCTTCCGGTTGATCTCGGCGTTGACCTGCTCGATGCTCCGCTTCAGGGCCAGCGGCGGCGAGAAGTCCGACAGCTCCTCGTAGCGCCGCGGCACCCCCGTGGCGGCCATCGCGCTGGCGAGTTCGCCGGCGGCGTGCGCGCCCATGCCGTCGGCCACGAGGAACAGCCAGCCGCGGCCGCGGTATTCCTGCGGGGTCGCCGGCAGGACGGACTTGGCGTCCTGGTTGTTCGTGCGGCGGCGACCGATGTCGGTGCGGTCGCAATAGGCCAGAGTCGTGACTTTACCCACGCTTGCAAGAGCCTCTGGGCGACGCGGTGGAGGGCGGGGAAGGCTCGGATTCTAGCCGAGCGCCGAGGCCCGGGCGAGACAGGATTGAGCGGGCAGGATGCGCAAGGGGCCGTTGGGCTGGCGGCGAAATGGGGGGCCACCTATGGTTCCGGACGTATTCGGCTGCCGCGGCTGAAGGAGTTCCACGATGCCAGCGAGGATGCGATCGATCGCGAACGCCGCGCAGGGCCGGTTCTATGGCGTCGCCGTGGTGGCCCTCGGCTGTCTGCTGTCCGGCGGGGCGGGCTGCGTCCAACGTCGGATGACGATCCGCAGCAGTCCCCCGGGTGCGCTCGTCTACGTCGACGACTACCAGATCGGCACCACGCCCGTGTCGACCGACTTCATCTACTATGGAACGCGCAAGATCCGGTTGGTGAAGGACGGCTACGAGACGCTGACGGTGCGCCAGCCCTTCCCGACCCCCTGGTACGAATACTTTCCGCTCGACTTCGTGACGGAGAATCTCTGGCCGTGGGAGATCCGCGACGAGCGGGTGGTCGACCTCGCGATGTCCACGGCGGCATCGACGCCGCCTGAGTCGGTCGTGGCCCGCGCCGAGCAGGCTCGGCTCGCCGCCGGCAGCCTGCCCGCCCCACCGCCCGCACCCGTGCCGCCACGTCCGGTGGTCCCGCAGCCGATCCCGGCGCCGCCGCCGCAGGCGATGCCGCCCGTTGGTGGCGGCCTCACGCTGCCTCCGCCGTCACCCATGCAGGGGCTGCAGCCTCCGGTGCAGAACGCGCCGTCGCAAGGCGTGCCCGGCCTGATGAACAGGCCGTAGCGGCCGTCGCCGCCACGGCGGGGCGAGCCGCGACCACCGCCGGTGGCGAGCGGCCCCGCGCATGCCATAATCGCGGTCATGAATGACGCGCCCCGTCGAGCCCTGCCATGCGACCGAGCCGGGCTCGACACGCTGAAGCTGAGCCGACTCCGCAGCCTGCTGCGGGAGATCCTGCCGCACAACCGGTTTTATGCGGACAAATTCGCCCGCGTGCCGCACGAGATCGCCGCGCTCGACGACCTGGCCGCGTTGCCGTTCACATCGAAGGAGGAACTCGTCGCCCTCGCCACCGACGACCGCCCGGGCAACCTCACCTGGCCGGTGGACCGCTATGTGCGGTTTCATCGCACCAGCGGCACGCACGGCCGACCCCTGCCGGTGTTCGACACCGCCGCCGACTGGGCCTGGTGGATGGAGTGCTGGGAGGCGATCCTCGGCCGCGGTGACGTCGGGCCCGGGGACCGCGTGCTCGTGGCCTCGTCCTTCGGACCCTATGCCGGATTCTGGAGCGGCTTCGACGGCGTCGTGTCGCGGCGGGCCATGGCGATCCCGACCGGGGGCATGCCGACACTGGCGCGGCTGGAACTGGCGCGGTCGGCCGGCGCCACCGTGCTGCTGGCCACCCCCAGCTACGCCCTGCACCTCGCCGAGGTGGCCGCGGACCACAAGATCGACGCCGCCCGGCTGCCGATCCGCCTCGTCATCGTCGCGGGTGAGCCGGGCGGATCGATCCCGGCGGTGCGCGACCGGCTCCGCGAGGCGTGGGGCGCCGACGTGCTCGACCATGCGGGGGCCACCGAGGTCGGCCCCTGGGGCGTGGGCGATCTCGCTGGACACGGGGTCGATGTGCTCGAGCCCTGGTTCCACCCGGAGTTCCTCAGCGTGGAGACGGGCCGGCCTGCGGCGGCGGGGGAATTGTCGGAGCTGGTGCTGACGACGCTCGGCCGTGCCGGCGCGCCGGTGATCCGCTACCGCACCGGCGACCTCGTGCGGCCGCAGTGGCCGGCGGACGCCGCCTCGTGCTGGGTGCGGCTGGCGGGGGGCATCCTCGGGCGTACCGACGACATGCTCGTCGTCCGTGGCGTCAACGTTTTCCCCGGGGCGGTCGACGGCATCGTCCGCAGTTTTCCCGAGATCGTGGAATACCGGCTCACCCTCTCGCGGCAGGAGAGCCTCGACGCGCTGCGGCTGGAGATCGAGGACCGTCTCGAATCGCCCGCGCGGGTGGCCGAGGAGCTGCAGCTGCGGCTTGGTCTGCGGGTGGACGTGGTCACGGTGCCGCTGGGCAGCCTGCCGCGGTTCGAGGGGAAAGGCCGGCGGATCGTCGACCGCCGCGGCGGCGGGCAGGAGGAAGCATGACACCACCGATCCCCACGTCCATCAGCCGCGTCGCCCGCGGCAGCATCGAGATCGCATGGAGCGACGGCGTCCGCGGCGAATACACGCCGCGTCTGCTGCGGGACGCCTGTCCCTGCGCCACCTGCCGGGAACGGCGGGCTCAGCCGCCGCCGCCCGTGCTGCTGCCGGTGCTCGCGCCCGAGGAGGTCGCGCCGCTGACGATCGCGGGCATGAAGCCGGTCGGTCAGTACGCCTACTCGATCGCGTTTTCGGACGGGCACTCCAGCGGCATCTACTCGCTGGAATACCTGCGGGAGCTGGCCGAGCCGGGTGGTTCCTGCGCGAAAGAGCCCTGAGCCTGCCGGCGACATCGCGCTGCGGTCTCTTCAAGCCGCCGGCAGGCCGCAGGCGGCGGCGTTGACCACGGCGGCGATACGGACCGCGTCGTGGCAGGCGTCCTCGCCGACGTCCAGGTGCAGCAGGCTGGCCTCGTGGTTTTGCAGGCAGAACTCGCAGCCGGCCAGCGCCGCGCAGGCCAGGCTCATGAGCTCGAAGTCGGCCTTGCTCGTGGCCGGCTGGGCCATGCGGCTCATGCGGAGCCGGGGCGGCCGGGCGGTGTAGCTCTCCTTGCCGATCATGTGGCGGAACCGGTAATAGACGGTGTTCATCGCCATCAGCCCCGCCGCCGCGACTGCGTCGGAGACGATCGCCGCCGCAGCCGTCTCGGCCGCCCGGAGATCGGCCTCCAGGGCCTGGAAGAGCGGCCGGCAGCGAACGAAGGCGGCCGCGGCCAGGGCCACTCCGAAGGCCTGCGCCGACGAGAGATGCTCGCCGGCGAGCACGCTGCCCAGATTGAGCCGGATGTCCTTGAGTTCGTCGGGCAACGTATCGCGGAGGGCGTCGAGCGCGGGAGTGGCGATGGTCATGGGCGGCTCCGCGGGGGAGTGGTGACGGAGGAGCGGAAGGCGCAGGTCGCGGGGATTGTAGCTGTTCGTTGAAGCCCGGGCGGCCCGGATGCTAATCTCTGGAAGTTTTGCGCGCACCGAGGATTTCCATGCCCCGCCGCGACGATCTGCACACCATCCTCCTCATCGGTTCCGGGCCCATCGTCATCGGGCAGGCCTGTGAATTCGACTATTCCGGCACGCAGGCCTGCAAGGCCCTGCGCGAGGATGGCTACCGGGTCGTGCTCGTGAATTCGAACCCGGCGACCATCATGACCGACCCGGGCACCGCCGACCGGACGTACATCGAGCCCCTCACCTGGCAGATGCTCGAGAAGGTGATCGAGGCCGAGAAGCCCGACGCCGTGCTGCCGACGCTCGGCGGCCAAACCGCCCTCAACCTCGCCATGGAACTCGACCGCCACGGGGTGCTGGCGAAGCACGGCGTGGAGATGATCGGGGCCCGGGCCGAGGCTATCCGGCGCGGCGAGGACCGGGAGATCTTCAAGCAGACGATGCAGGCGATCGGCCTCGACACCTGCCGAGGCCGCATCGTGAAGTCACTGGCCGAGGCCCGCGAGGTGCTGGCCGAGATCGGTCTGCCGGCGGTCATCCGGCCCAGCTTCACGCTGGGCGGCTCCGGTTCGGGCATCGCCTTCAACAGGGAGGAGTTCGACCACAAGGTGCAGCGAGGCCTCGACCTTTCGCCGGTGGGCGAGGTGCTCGTCGAGGAGTCGATCCTCGGATGGAAGGAATACGAGATGGAGGTGATGCGCGACGTCGACGACAACGCCGTCGTGATCTGCTCCATCGAGAACTTCGATCCCTGCGGTGTGCACACGGGTGACTCGATCACCGTCGCGCCGGCCATGACGCTCACCGACCGGCAGTACCAGCGGATGCGCGACGCCAGCTTCGCCGTGATCCGGGCGATCGGCGTGGAGACCGGCGGGTCGAACATCCAGTTCGCCGTGCACCCGCAGACCGGCCGGATGATCGTGATCGAGATGAATCCGCGTGTGAGCCGGTCGAGCGCGCTGGCCAGCAAGGCCACCGGCTTTCCGATCGCGAAGATCGCGGCGAAGCTCGCCGTCGGCTGGCGGCTGCACGAGTTGCCCAACGACATCACCCGGCGGACGAAGGCCTGTTTCGAGCCCTCGATCGACTACGTCGTCGTGAAGGTGCCACGGTTCGCCTTCGAGAAGTTTCCCGAGGCCGACAGCCGCCTGACCACGCAGATGAAGAGCGTCGGCGAGACGATGGCGATCGGCCGGACGTTCAAGGAGGCCTTCCAAAAGGCGCTGCGGGGGCTCGAGGTGGGCAGCTTCGGGTTCGGCAGCGACGGCAAGGACCTGTGGGGCACCGCCGCCGAGCCGTCGCTCGACGACATCCGCGCCCGCGTAGCGACCGCCGATCCCGACCGCGTCTGGTACCTCCGCTACGCGATCAAGGCCGGCATCACGGTCGAGGAGCTGCACGAGCTGACCGCCATCGACCGCTGGTTCCTCGACCAGCTCCAGCAGATCGTGGAGATCGAAAGCCTGATCCGCGAGGCCGGCCCGCTCACGGCGGTGGACGACACCGTCCTGCGGCAGGCGAAGCAGGCGGGCTTCTCCGACCGGCAGCTGGCCGTGATGCTCGGCTGCTCGGAGATGGACGTCCGCGAGGAGCGGAAGCGTCGCGGCATCCTCGCCACCTACAAGTCGGTCGACACCTGCGCAGCCGAGTTCGAGGCCCAGACGCCCTACTACTACTCGACCTGGGAGGAGGAGGACGAGACCCGCCCCAGACAGCCCGGCCGCAAGCGGGTGATGATCCTCGGCGGCGGCCCCAACCGGATCGGGCAGGGCATCGAGTTCGACTACTGCTGCTGCCACGCCAGCTTCGCGCTCCGCGAGATGGGGATCGAGAGCGTGATGGTCAACTCGAACCCGGAGACGGTCAGCACCGACTACGACACCAGCGACATGCTGTTCTTCGAGCCGCTCACCTGCGAGGACGTGCTCAACATCGCCGACCGTATCCAGCCCGACGGCGTGATCGTGCAGCTCGGAGGTCAAACGCCGCTGAATCTGGCGCGGGCGCTCCATGCGGCCGGCCTGCCGATCATCGGCACGACCGTCGACACCATCGACACCGCGGAGGACCGGGAGCAGTTCCGCGAGCTGCTCGACCGGCTGGGGCTCAAGCAACCCGCCAGCGGCATCGCGCGGACGCTCGAGCAGGCCCGCCGCGAGGTGGCCCGCATCGGCTTCCCGTCGCTCGTGAGGCCGAGCTTCGTGCTCGGCGGCCGGGCGATGGAGATCTGCTACGACCACGTGCAGTTCGAGCGGTACGTCGCCGAGGCGTTCGCCGTGGCCCAGGGCCAGCCGGTGCTGATCGACCGGTTCCTGGAGGATGCGATCGAGGTCGACGTCGACTGCATCTGCGACGGCCGCGACGTGATCGTCGCCGGGGTCATGGAGCACATCGAGGAGGCTGGCGTGCACTCGGGCGACTCCGCCTGCTGCATCCCCCCGCACAGCCTCTCCGCCGAGGTCGTGGCGGAGATCAAGCGGGCCGCGGCCGGGCTGGCGCGAAGCCTCGGGGTGGTCGGCCTCATGAACGTGCAATTCGCCGTGAAGAAGGAGGATGGCCGCCCGACGCTCTACGTGATCGAGGTGAATCCTCGCGCCAGCCGTACCGTGCCCTTCGTGGCCAAGGCCACCGGCCTGCCCGTGGCGAAGGTCGCCGTGAAGGTGATGGCGGGCATGACGCTGGCCGAGCAGGGCGTGGATTCCGATCCCGTGCCCGCCCACGTGAGCGTGAAGGAGAGCGTGTTTCCCTTCGTGAAGTTCGCAGGGGTCGACATCGCGCTGGGCCCCGAGATGCGGAGCACCGGCGAGGTGATGGGGGTGAGCGACCGGTTCAGCATCGCCTTCGCGAAGAGTCAGATCGCGGCCGGCATCCTCCTGCCGCAGCAGGGCAGGATCTTCCTCAGCGTGGCCAGCCAGCAGGCCAAGGAGCTGATGGTGGGCCTGGCTCGGCGGCTCGTGGCGCTGGGCTTCGAACTGATCGCCACGTCGGGCACCGCCCGGGCACTCGCCGATGCGGGCATCGCCGTCGAGGTGGTCAAGAAGCTGCAGGAAGGGCATCCGAACCTGCTCGACTCGCTGATCGACGGCCGCGTGCAGCTCATCTTCAACACGCCTCGCGGCAAGGGCGCCCGCACCGACGAAGGGCGGATCCGCGCGGCCAGCGTGCTCTACGGCGTGCCCTGCATCACCACGCTGCCGGCGGCGGAGGCCTGCGTCCTCGCCATGGAGGCGCTCCGCACGGAGCAGTTGGGTGTGCAGCCGATCCAGGACCGCTTCCCCGAGGCCGCGGCGATCGGCCGCGGGTAGGCGGCGGTCGGCGCCGCGTCGCGGGGCGATGGTGGGGGCGTGCGACGCGAGCGGCTTGATTCGCGGCGGTTGACGGCATGGGCCGGCTCCGGGCTCCCCGCACCCTGTCGCCGGACGTTCGCTTCGCCCATCCCGGGCTTCGCTCACTCGAAGCTGACTGCGCTTCGGCATCCAT
>JBIJCD010000233.1:0-5985 GCA_044344895.1 Pirellulales bacterium
CAGCGTCACGCACCACACTGCCGCCCGGGATGCCGGTCGCACGGCGTCCACAAAGAAGCCACCCCACCACACAGTCCCGGCGTTCATGCGGTCGCTCCCACGGTTTTCAAACGGCCACGCAAGCCTCGGGGTCGCGGCACCGGCCGTCTCGCGAGACTGCTGGCTGGACGGATCGCGGCCCTGCCGGTTCTTTCGGTCGCGGAAAGGCTTCGGCTCCCGAACGGCCGCCACGACCCGCAGCGTCACCTGCAGCCTTCCCCACTTGCCAGCCCAGCTAGGTTTTTGCCGCACGACCAGGAACAGAGCCGGCAACAGCCCCGGTTTGGCAGGCGGCACCGGCTGATTTTTGTGTTGCAAGACGAAAAACCCTGCTGGAGCGGGCTTTACGTTGGGGCAGCGCCGGTCCATTTGGACCGACTCGTGACATCTGTCCGCCGGTTCGGCCTCATTTCAAGGAGAAGTGCCCACCGAGCGGGAAGCCGCCCGGAAGTCATTGTGGCCACGGAACTTGCGGCGTTCCGCCTGGCATCGGGCATGGTTTGACCCGGCCGGAACCAATCCCTACTGTAGCCTTTTACGTAGTTCATTCGAGGTGCCTGGTGCCTGCCGCCAGCGGCAGGCCGGGACCGAAGGAGACTTTTCATGTCGCGTCGCCGAGATCGCCGTCGCAGGCCAGCCCCTCCCCGTCCGCCGCTGTTCGCGGCTGGATGCGAGCAGCTCGAGCAGCGGTTCGCGCTGGCGGTCAGCTGGTCAGCCGGCACCTGGAGCATCACGGGCGATGCCAACCCCGCGGATCTCGACGACACGATCGTCATCGACCGCAACCCCGCCAACGCGCGGCAGCTGCGGGCCGTTGTCAACGGCGTCGTCGTCGGCACGCGGCTCGAGAGCACGGTGAAGGTCATCCGCGTCTCCGGTGGCCAGGGCGACGACTCGATCACGATCGACGTCCCGGGCAATACACGGATCAGGACCGTGCTCAACGGCGGCGCGGGGGACGACGCGATCCTCGGCGGCGACGCCGCCGATCTGATCTACGGCGGAACCGGCAAGGACACGCTCAATGGCGGGAAGGGCAACGACTCGATCTGGGGCGGCAGCGGCGACGACTCGCTCGTGGGCAGCGCCGGCAACGACGCCCTCTACGGAGACTCGGGAGCCGACTCCCTGCGCGGCGGTGCGGGCAAGAACTCGCTCGAAGGCGGCGCGGGCGTCGACCAGTTCTTCGGCACGAAGGGCTCCGACCGGGTGCGACTGGCCACCGGCGAGCAGCTCATCGGCAACGAGACCACCAACCCACTCAGCAACGTCGACGATCCCGACCAGCTGAAGCAGTGGTACATCGACACGGCCATGGCCCAGTGGGGCAGACAGCTCGGCAAGGATGCGTTTCCGTGGCGGGTGTGGCCGATGGTGGCGTATGCCTCGCGGGGCACGGGCGACGTCTCTGCGCTGGCGAGTTCGTCGCAGCCTGCGGACTATTCCGGCACGAACAACCAAGTCTCCGGCGTCGACGAAGGCGACATGGTCAAGACCGACGGCCGGCACCTCTTCGTGCTCGCCGGCGACGGCGTCGACATCGTGACCGCCTGGCCTGCGGATCAACTCGCCGTTGCCAGCCATATCGCGACGCCGGGCTGGGAGCGGGCGCTGTTTTTGAACGGTAACCGGCTCACCGTGATTTCGCAGGAGAACAGCTGGGGGGCGGTGGACGAGAGCGTGGACGGCGGCAACATCCGGCTGGCATGGTGGGGCCGACAGTGGCAGCCGAGTGTCGTCGTCACCGTCATCGACGTGACCGACGCCTCCGCACCGACGACCATCGAGACGACGCGGATCGACGGCTGGCTCGTCGATTCCCGCGCCATCGAGGGCCGAGTGCTGGTCGTGACGCAGGACAGCTTCGACATCCCGTCCCCGGCGATCATCACGATCCCGCCGCCCGATCCGCAGCCCGAGGATGACCCGATCTCGGTCTATCCTTCGCCATTTGACCCGACCGCAAGCGATCCGCTGCCCCTCTCCATCTCGATCGCCAAGCCGATCTGGTTCGGCCCCGACGACGGCACCCGCTACGTCTACGAGGACGAAGCCTCTTACAGGGCCCGCCTGGAGAAGGCCTGGGTATCGACCGCCGTACCACAGTTCAGCGTCACCGTGTCGGGCGACACGACGACCGGCGATCTTGCCAGCCCGGGCCACACGTACCTGCCGGTGAACGCGAAAGACAATTCGATGCTATCGGTCGCGTCGTTCGAAACGAGCGACGACGTCGCCGGCCCCGACGCGATCACCTCGGTGGCCGGCGTGTCCGGCCAGGTCTACGCCTCCACGTCGAGCCTGTACGTGTCGGCCACGACCTGGGGCAACTGGTGGGACGTGACCGACGCCAGCTCCAGCACCAACATTTATAAGTTCGACCTGCAGCAGGTCGACGCGCCGCTCGTCGCCGCGGGGGCGGTGCCCGGGGTGGCGCTCAACCAGTTCTCGTTCGACGAGACCGACGACGGGCTGCTCCGCGTGGCGACGACCAATGGCTTCGGCGAGGCGGCTTCCAGCGGCGTGTTCGTGCTGGCGGCGGCGGCGGGCAACCTGCAGACGATCGGCAGCGTGACCGGCCTCGCCCAGGGAGAGCGGATTTTCTCGGTCCGCTTCGTGGGCGACCGCGGCTATGTGAGCACGTTCCGGCAGGTGGATCCGCTGTTCGTCATCGACCTCGCCAATCCGCGGGCGCCGCGGGTCATGGGCGAGCTGAAAGTGCCCGGATTCTCGTCGTACCTGCAGATGCTCGACGCCACGCACCTGCTGGGCATCGGCCGCGACGTCGATGCCGACACCGGCAGGGTGCTCGGCCTGCAGCTGTCGATCTTCGACGTCAGCAATCCGGCCGCGCCGCAGCGGACGTCCACCTACACGTTCGCCGGCGACGGCTGGGAATCGTGGTCGGCCGCCCTCTGGGACCATCACGCTTTGAGCTGGTTCGCAGACCAGGGCATCCTGGCCCTGCCGGTGCAGCAAGGCGGCTGGTGGGACGGCAGCAACGGCCTCGTCGTCTTCAAGGTCGACGTCGATTCTGCCGATGCCTTCACCAATCTCGGCGAGATCACGCACGACGGCACGGTGCAGCGGAGCCTCCGCATCGGGGAGTATCTCTACTCCATCTCGAGCGGCGAGGTGAAGGTGCACCGGCTCGACGACCCGGCTGTCCAGGTGGGCGGCACGACGCTGACGCCGCGGGCGGACTATCCGTGGTACGTCTGGTGACGGCTGCGGAATCCGCGGTCGGATCAGCCAGCCGCCCGTCGGGGGCAGAATCCGCTCATCGGCCCGCCAGCGCCCGTTCGTACACCGCGAGGTAGTCGCGTCCGCTCGTGTCCCACGACCAGTCCTGCTGCATCGCGCGGCGCACGAGACCGCTCCACAGTCCGCGGTCGGCGTGGGCGTCGAGCGCCCGCGAGAGCGCGTGCTCAAGCGCAGGCGTCTCCAGGGCCTCGAAGACGAAGCCGTTGGCCGTGCCGTTTCGCAGCGTCTCGGGGGTGGTGTCGACGACCGTGTCGACGAGCCCGCCCGTGGCCCGCACCAGCGGCAGCGTGCCGTAGCGGAGGGCGTAGAGCTGCGTCAGCCCGCAGGGCTCGAACCGGCTGGGGACGAGCATGATGTCGGCGGCGGCCTGCACCAGGTGCGCGAGCCCCTCGTCGAAGCCGATGACAACGTCGATCGTGCCGGGAAACGAGCCTGCGGCCCGCCGCAGCGCCTCCTCGACGGCTGGCACGCCGGTGCCGAGCACGACGAAGTGGGCCCGGCCGCCACCGCCCAGCCGGCCCAAGAGTTCGAGCACGAGATCGATCCCCTTCTGGTCGACGAGCCGTCCCACGAAGGCCACCAGCGGCCGCGGGTCGGGCGCCGCGTGGCCCAGGCGCGCGGCCAGGGCGACGCGGGCGGCGTACTTGCCGTCGGCGAAGTCGTCCTCGGAGTAGGGGCGGGGGATGAGGCGGTCGGTCCGCGGATTCCAGGCCACGGTGTCGATGCCGTTGACGATGCCCGTGAGCACGTCGCCCCGCGACGCGAGCACGCCCTCGAGGCCGCAGCCGCCGGGCGACTGCTGGATCTCGCGTGCATAGGTCGGGCTCACCGTCGTGATGCGGTCGGCGAACACGAGGCCCGTCTTGAGCAGGTTGAGCTGCCCGTAAAACTCCATCTGCTGCCAGTTGAAGTATTTCCAGTCCAGGCCCGTAAGCAGCATGTCCCAGTGCCAGAAGAGCCCCTGGTAGGCCATGTTGTGAATCGTCATGACGCTGCGGGCGTGCCGCACGGCGGCCGCATCGCGGTAGAGCAGCTTCTGGTAGGCCGGCACGAGCCCCGCCTGCCAGTCGTGGCAGTGGAGGATGTCGAACGGCCGCTCCTGCCGGACGGCCGTCTCGAGCGCCGCCCGCGAGAAGAAGATGAACCGCTCGGCGTTGTCGGTGTAGTCCTCGGCGCCGCCGTAGAGCGAGGGGCGGTCGAAGCACTCGTCGTTGGCGACGAGCAGCACCTCGACGGGCGACTCTGGCAGCCGGCAGCGGAGGATCCGGGCGGGCAGCTGCCGTGTGCCCACCGGCACGTCGAAGGCGATGCCGGTCTGCTCGATCGGCAGCCCCGTGGCGAACACCTCCCGGTAGGCGGGGAGGACGAGCGTGACGTCGCAGCCGAGGTGTGCCAGCGCCCGTGGCAACGCGCCCATCACGTCGGCCAGCCCGCCTGTCTTGGCGAAGGGGGTCGCCTCGCTGGCCACCTGCAGCACGCGCATCGGCTGGACGTTCCCGGTTTCCTCGATTGATCGGCGCGGGCGGCCCGGACGCGATCCCTGCCGTGCGGATCCCGCGATCTCGGATCCCTACTCCCTGCACACCTCTACTATATAGTTTGCACACCGCCGCCATGTGCCCGCTCGTCAATCCCGCCGCGCTCTTTCGCTTTCGCCTGCCCTGCCGGCACCGGCCCAAGCTCTGGCCCCCGTCCGTCCGGGAGCTCGACGAATCGTGTCGACTCCCGGCCCTGGCGCCGCTCGCCGACGTGCCCCAGCTGCTCGACCTGCGGCTGGCCTGGAACGACGACGGCCTGGCGGTGCGGGCGGCCGTGCGGGGCGTCGGCGCGGCCCGGTGGTGCCAGCCGACCCGGCCCGAGGACAGCGACGGCCTGCACCTCTGGATCGCGACGCGGCCCACGGGGGAGAGCCACCGCGCCGGCCGCTACTGCCGGCGGCTCGCGCTCCTGCCGACGGGCGGCGGCCGCGGCGCCGACAGGGCCGTGGCGGTGGCGGCGGCGATCCCGCGAACGAGCGAGCTCCCGGCGGAGCTGCCCGACGGCTCGGTGCCGATCGAGGCGCGGCTGTCGGCCGATGGCTGGGAGCTCGATGCGGCGATCACCGCCGCGGCGCTGCCCGGCTGGGATCCGCACGAGATCCGCCGCCTCGGGTTCTTCGCCGCGGTCATCGACCGCAAGCTCGGTCGCCTGCCCGCGTTCGCGCCGCCGGAATTTCCCTGGGAGAGCGACCCGACGACCTGGGCGGAACTCGAGCTGGTCTAAAACGATTTCGGTTTCCGTGGAGCACGATCGGTCTGGAGCGATCACCGCCGATTGCCAGGATTGCGGGGTCATCGCTGCACGTATGTCGGACTCGCTTCAGACCTGGGTTCACTCGAGCCGCCGTGGCGTCACGCCTCCTCGACCACCACGCGGGCGGGCGGCAGGCTCTCGAGGAACACGCGGCCGTAGGGCTTCGTGAGCATCCGCGGGTCGAGGATCACCACCGTGCCGCTGTCGGTTCCCGTGCGGATCAGCCGCCCGAAACCCTGCTTGAGCTTGAGCACCGCCTCGGGCAGCTGGTATTCGGCGAACGCGTTGCCCCCCGCCGCACGGATCGCCTCGATCCGCGCGGCCGTCAGCGGCCGGTCGGGCACGGCGAACGGCAGCTTCGTGATGATCACGGTGACGAGCTGGTCGCCG
>JBIJCD010000234.1:0-5982 GCA_044344895.1 Pirellulales bacterium
ATTTCACCCTGAGATCTCATCGGGCGCACCTCATCGGTATCGATACGTCGATCGCTGTGTCGGATCCTCGGCCGCTACGACGGCCCGGCTCACCGCCGTTCCCCCTCGACGTCGACATCCAGCGGTGCCGGCCGGCGACGCGTCAGCCCGTCACCGTTTCCCGAGTTCGCCGCGGAGCGATTGAGCGCGGCTGCGGCCGAACTCACTGCGCCGTTGGTCACGCCGTTCCCGTTGGCATGGCCGTTGCAGATCCTGTCCCAGACTTCACGGCGGTGGATCGGCATGCGGGTGTCGGCCTCGAATCCCAGCCGCACCCGGCCCCCTTCGATCTCCAGGATCGTGATTTCCAGGACCAGCTCGAGGTCTTCAGGTCGGCCGATCACGATGCTCTCGCGGGTCTTTCTCGTCAGTACCAGCATGGGTCACCTTTTTCATGGTTTTGGGTCCCTCCGGGAATGGTGTTGCGAGCCGTCCACAAACAGCGAGCCGTACCAAAACAAAAAAGCCGGCGAGTGAGAGCACGGGGCTCTCGATCGCCGGCTTACGCTGCGACGGACCGACCGGATGCAAACCGGTCCGTCCCTCGACTCGTCTTCCGAAATTGTGCGGGCCATCGACGCTCTACGCGGCTGCAACCGAGAAGCACGTCGACGGGGCGATTATATTGGGAAGAATGGGCAACGCAAGCAGCTTGGGTTGAGTGTGTTGACTGGCTTGTTTTTGCCAGTGTCACTCGCGAAAGCCGCGGGGTCGCATGGTGAGAGACTCTTGGTCTGCGTGGTTTCTCGGTCCTGGAGCGACGTTTTTCCGCCGGCTGGGAAGCCCAGTCGTGACAGGCTCGTCGATCACTCATGCTGCCGGTTCGGGGCCGGCGGCATGCGGCCGTGCCCCGCCGCGGCAGCGCTAAAAAACGAGAAGGTTTCCGGCGAGATCCTGGATCGTGCTGCCGGCTGGCAGCCGAAGTGCTCCCGCGGTGGAGCCGGCACTCGCGTCGGCTGCCAGTTGGGCGGGCACCCGGTAGCGGAAGAGCAGCTGCGGGCTGCCGTTGCCGCCCGCATAGCCGGCCCGCACCGTGTGGGATCCGAACATGACGTCGACCGTCGGCACGCTGCCCCGGGGAGTTGTCACACGCACCGGCCGGCTGAACGTCACCACGACGTCGAGCATCCCGCCGGTGCCGTCCTTGCCGAAGAGGGGCGGTGCGATGCCGATGATCTGCGGGTTGCCGGTCAAGAGCGTGAATGCCAGTGCGGTGGCCGTGGGGGTGGATGTATTGCCCGCCACGTCGGTTTGCCGCACGCGCACGACGTTGCCACCCTCGACGGCAGCGAAGGAGCCGGACCAGGTCTGGCCGTCGTCGATTGAATATTCCACGAACGCTCCTCGTTCGGCGGTGACCCGCAGCGATCCGTCGCGGGTGATCCGATCGGTGGGCCGCGGTCCCGTGTCGTGGGCCAGCACCGTCCGGGGCGGTCGTGGGGCAACCGTGTCGAGCCGGAACCGCAGCGTCGCCGCCGCCGAGCGTTGCCCCAGCGAGTCGGTCTGACGGACCAGCACCGTGTTCGCGCCGGGCCGGGGGGCGAACGTGTCGGTCCAGGTGCGGCCGAGGTTCACTGAGTATTCGACGCGGACGGCGGGCTGCAGGCCCGACACCGAGATTCGGCCGTCCTTGGTGATCCCGTCGGTGCCGCTGGCACCAGTGTCGTGGAGCAGCGCGACCACCGGGGGGGCCGGCGGCGTCGGGGCAGCGACGGGGGAGGGCGTCACCGGCGGAGCGGGCGGGGGTAGCGTGCCTGGTGGAAGGCCCAGGGCGTCGAGGGCGGCCCGGGCGTTGAGCCGGCCCCCGGTCACGGTCTTGCCCGCCAGCGAGCCGCCGGCTGTCGCCGACCCGAGGATCGCCGCCCGCGCTTCGGCCACCGTGATTCCCGGCTTCGCGGCGGCGAGCAGCGCCACCACCCCGGTGACCTGCGGGGCGGCCATCGACGTGCCCGACAGCATGCCGTACGTGCCGCCCGGAAACGTCGATTCGATCATGATGCCGGGCGCCCCAATGTCGACGGAGCTGACGCCGTAGTTCGAAAGGTCCGCCAGGCGGTCGCTGCCGTCGGTGGCGGCGACCGTGATCACGTTCGGCAGCCGGTAGCCGGCCGGATAGCGGGGCAGGGCGTCGTTGTCGCTGCCGTTGTTGCCGGCGGCTGCCACGAACAGGATGCCGGCGTCGCCCTCGGCCTGGATCGCGTCCTGCACAAGCTGCGAGAACCCCGCGATGCTCTGCCAGCTGTTGTTGGTGGCGACGATGTTGATCCCGTGGTCGCGGCGCATCATCGTGGCGTAATTCAGGGCGCCCAGGACACTGCTCGTGGAGCCGATGCCGCGGCTGTCCTGGAACTTGAGCGCCATGAGCGACACCTGCCAGGCGACGCCCGCGATGCCGACGCCGTTGCCGCCCACGCCACCCACGATGCCGGCTACGTGCGTGCCGTGGCCGAAACCGTCGTCGATCAGGTTGGTGTTGTCGAAGAAATTCCAGCCGTGGATGTCGTCGACGTAGCCGTTGCCGTCGTCGTCCACGCCGTTGTTGGGAACCTCGCCGGGGTTGGTCCAGATGTTCGCAGCCAGGTCGGGATGCGTGACGTCGATTCCCGAGTCGACGATTCCCACCACGACCGACCGGGATCCCGTGGTCACGTCCCAGGCCTGCGTGGCCCGGATGTCGGCCCCGACGGTGCCGCCGTTCTGACCCGAGTTGCGCAGGGCCCACTGGGATGGAAACGAGGGGTCGCCGGGCACCGCGGTCGCGCGGAACGCGAGATCGGGCTCGAGCGCGGCCACGGCCGGAGTCGAGGCCGCCCAGCCGAGCACCTCCGTCGAGGTCGCGGCCGGCGCGAGGAGCGCGAAGAAGCCGCCGCCCACAGCCGTGGCCCGCCAGTCGGGATGGCTGGCGGCAAGCGCGGCTTGGAGGACGAGGCCTCCGGCGGGCACGTTTCGATCGCTGGAGGTCAGCCGTCCCACCCAGCGGCCGGCCATGATGTCGACGGCCCGACCCTGCCAGTCGACCGCCGCCGGCCCCGCCACGTCCTCGAGCGTGCCGGAGGGCTGAGCGGCGGCCAGCAGTCGTCGGACCTCGAGCCGCTCGGGACCCGCAACCCGGCAGGCCGCCCGCCGCCCGCCGCTCCGCCGACCACGCGCCGCAGTCCCCCGCCAGGAACGATCCATGTCCGCCTCCGAGTGATTCGGGTGCCGGCCGGAAAAGTCCGTCCCTGGACTCTTCCGGCGGGTTCCTCGTTTTCCCCCCGGGCGGCCCTGCCCGGGATCCCGTCCCTGCGATCCACCGGAGCCGGCCTGCTGCCGGCTCGTGCGAGCGAAGAGAAGTTTTTTCCTCTGACTTCGGTCGTGTGGAGAAAGTCCTCAACGCCATCCTTTCGGGGCGCGGCCCCCGGCGGCCAGTCGCCCACTATGGCGGCCTCACAAGCTGGTTTTTGTGAGATAGACATTTAAGGAAAACAAATTTCCTATAAGCCCCAGGCCTCGCAGTCTGCCGCGGGCACGGCCCTGTATTCGACGGCACGGCGACTGTCGGTGCCGTGACCATGGAGGCTGCCGAGGTGGCCGTGAGGCCCAAAATCAGACGCTTGCGGCATTGCAAGGCGACTGACAGCCCGTTCGCCGCGATGGTGTCTGCCGAGCGGGATATCCTCGGAGGGACAGCGATGAACCCTGCATCCGGGCCACCGATCGACGGCACCGCCGACACGCCCCATGCCGACGCGGAAACACCGGCAGCCGCGGGCCGGCACGCCGTGATCCAAGAGGCGGTCGAGCATGCCAGCCACTACCTGCCAACGCAGGGGCCGATCGGCGTCTTCATTGCCCAGAACATGCTCCAAGCCTTTGAAGGCGAGCGGTTCGAGGATGCCGTGGTGCGTGCGTCCCGCATCTATGGCACGGAGCCCTACCTTGCTGAAAGCCGTTATCGGGAGGAATTGGCCCGCGGCAGGATCCGGGGCGAGGATCTCGAGGCCGTGCTCGACGTCGACCTCCGGGGGCTGGCGGAGGAGCCGCTCTGCGGCGGTCGTCTGTCGCTGCGGGAATTGCACCTGGCCCTGTTGCTGCATCCCGTTCGGCAGGAGGGCGACGCCGCCGTTCGTTGGACGCTGACGGAGAGCAACGTGGTGGAGAGGCTGCGCGACGACGTGAGCCCCGAGATGCGGTGGCAGCTGCTGAGCCAGACGGATGGAGCCGCGGCGGACGCCGGCGTCGGTGGATTCGCCGATGTCGAAGACGAGTCGGCCCGGAGGGCCACACTGTTCGTGGCCGCAACGCCGGGCGAGCCCGACGAGGAACGCCGGGCATCGAGCGAACTGTGGCATGCCTGCGTCGAGGCGGTCGCCCTCGCACGCCCCTCGGTCACGCACGTTCAGCCGCCGCTGCGTCACCGGGACCTGATTGTGGCGGCCGTTCCGGGAATCGACACCGATGCGCTCGTGCACCCCCTGCTGATCCGGTGGTGTGCCGCCTTCCTCGATCAGGGCGTCGCAGCCTGGCCCATGCCGGGCCGCGACCGCGGCCTTCTCGCCGCGGTCGCCTGCATGTATTCGAGCCGGTTCGGCCCCACAGAGCCGTGGAGCGCCGCCCTGCCCGCGGCGCTGCGGCGGGTTCGGGGCACATCCGCGATCGAGGTGATCGCTGCCGAGCTCGACATGCTGGGCGTGCCGGAATCCGCGTGGCGCGAGTATCTCACCCAGGCAGTGCTGGCCCTGCGCGGCTGGGCCGGGATGCTCGCCCATCTCGAACGGCGGCCTGATCGGGCACCCGTGGAGCCTGTGCCCGCGAGGCTCGTCGATTTCGTCGCACTGCGGCTCGTGTGCGACCGCGTCGCGGCAGCATGGGCGGCGCGACAGATCGGCTTCGAGCGAGGGGCGTCCGAAGACGGTGGTCGGCTATCGCGGTTGTGGACCGAGCTTCGTGACCGCTATCCGCCAAGACGCGGGGCAGGCAGCCTGTCGCGGGCGTTCATGCTCCATCAGGTGTCGCAGTTGGTGGGGATTTCGGCGCGGGACATTCGCGGACTCGACGAGAACGAGCTGTTGCGGTTCGAGCAGGCCATCGTGGCGTTCGACGGTTTCAGCCGGCGCCGCCTTTTTCACCTCGCCTACGAGCGACGGCACCGCGTCGAGACGCTCGATGCGCTGGCAGCGCACTGCCGGTTCGTCGAGCAACCCGATCTTCGGCCTGCCTTCCAGGCTGTCCTCTGCATGGATGACCGGTGTGAATCGTTTCGCCGTCATTTCGAGGAGCTTGGCCCGAGATTCGAGACGTTTGGCACGGCGGGATTCTTCGCGGTGCCCATGTACTACCGGGGCGTCGACGACTGGCACGCCTCGCCGCTGTGTCCGATTGTCATGCGGCCGAAACATACGGTGGTGGAGGTGCCCGAAGCCGACGCCGTGGCCCGCCACGAGTTCCACCGCAGCATGCGACGCCGCGTAGGACAGTTGGCCGGCGGCGCCGCCGTCGGGAGCCGCACGCTCTTTCGCGGCGGACTGTTCACGGCCGTGGCGGGGGCGATCGCAGCCGTGCCACTCGTCGCGCGAGTGGCCTTTCCGCGGCTGGCGGCGAGAGCGGGCCGGACCGCCGCCGAGATCGCCCGAACGCGTATTCCCACGCGGCTGATGCTGGAGCGCGACACGGCGGCGGGCACGCTGCCTGACGGCACCTCCCCCGGATTCGACGTCGGCGAGATGGCTGCCGTCGTCAGACGCATGCTCGAGGACATCGGCCTCACCAGCCGCTTCTCACGGCTCGTCGCCGTGATCGGGCACGGCTCGTCCAGCCGCAACAACCCCCACGAGAGCGCGTACGATTGCGGTGCGTGCGGCGGGAGTCCCGGAGGAGCCAACGCCAGGGCATTCGCCATGATGGCGAACGACGCCCGCGTGCGGGCGCTGTTGGCGGCGGATGGACTCTCGATCCCTGCGGATG
>JBIJCD010000288.1:0-5079 GCA_044344895.1 Pirellulales bacterium
GGGGATGGCACCAAGGGGCCGGGCCGCGGCCTGACCGGTGGGCTCCGCGGCCGCAAGCGGTCGATGTACGAGGGCGGCCACCGCGTGCCAGGCATCGTCCGCTGGCCCGGGAGGGTGAAGCCGGGGACCACGAACGGCCAGCCGGTGGTGGGCAGCGACTTCTTCGTCACCATGCTCGAGGCGGCGGGCGTCGCACCGCCCGCAGGCATCAAGCTCGACGGCATGGATCTCTCGCCGCTCATGGCCGGCGGCGGGGTGGACCGCGGCGTGCCGCTCTACTGGCGGTGGGGCGGCAAGGTCGCCTACCGCGAGGGGAACTGGAAGATCGTGGTGGACGAGTCGCTCGAGAAGCCGGAGCTCTACGATCTCGCGTCCGATCGCAACGAGACGCAGGACCTGGCCGCCCGCGAGCCCGGGCGGCTGGCCGCGATGATGGCGCGGCTGCGGGCCCACACCGCCGAGATCGAGGCCGAGGGCCCGGACTGGTGGCGGACGCAGCCGACCAACGGCCCGGCGAAGAAGTCGGAGAAGAAGGCGAACGCAGCCCGCAAGGATGCGGCATAGCCCGCGGCGCCTCCGGTGCTACACTCGGCAGCCGCGGCGCCGGTGGGTGTCGTTCGACCACCAGCGCAGCGAGCGATCGCCAGGGGGGTGCAGCCATGGCCGCAGACAAATCGAGGGAGCCGTCCCGCAGCGCGAACAGGATCGGTCTGGCGCTCTTCTGGGTCTACGTCCTGCTGTATGCGGGATTCATGGGCCTCGTGCTCTTCCGTCCGGACCTGCTTTCGCTGCGGCCCTTCGGCGGCGTGAACCTCGCCATCGCCTACGGCATGGGGCTGATCGCGGGAGCGTTCCTGCTGGCCGTCATCTACATGGCGGCCTGCCGGGTCGTCGAGGGCGGCCGACCTCCGCGTGGCTGAGGCTTCGGCGTCTCCTCCATCACGTCCCTCAGGATTCAGTCGATGCTCTACGAGACCTCCGCCCTGGCCGTCGCCATCTTCGCCGCATTCGTCGTCGGCGTCGTGGGCCTGTCGTTCTACCTCGGCCGCAAGGGACAGTCGGCCCAGGGCTACTACGCCGCCCACGGCGAGATCCCCTGGTTCGTCAACGGCATCGCCTTCGCGGGCGACTACCTCTCGGCGGCGTCATTCCTCGGCATCTGCGGGATGATCGCCTTCAACGGCTACGACGGCTTCCTCTACTCCATCGGCTTCCTGGCCGGCTGGATCGTCGCGCTGTTCGTGATCGCCGAGCCGATCAAGGCGCTGGGGAGGTTCACGTTCGCCGACGCCCTCGACAGCCGGTTCAACAGCCGTGGCATCAAGCTGGCGGTGGCGGTCTCCACGCTCGTGGTGAGCATCTTCTACCTGATCCCGCAGATGGTGGGCGCGGGCGACCTGATCGTGCCGCTCCTGGGGCTGCCGCACGCGGCCGGCGTGATCCTCGTGGGCGTGGCGGTGACGCTGATCGTGGTCACCGCCGGGATGGTCTCGACCACCTGGGTGCAGTTCATCAAGGGCTCGCTGCTGGTCTTCTTCTGCGGCATCCTCGCCGCCATGATCCTGAACCGCGGCCTGTCGGTGGCCACCGGTCCCGCCGCCGACCTCGCGCCGCAGGTGCGGACGGTCACGCCCGACGGCCGGGTGCTCGTCGACGGCACGCCCCAGTCGCGGGATCACGACCTGCGGCCGGTGGGCACGATCAAGGCGCTGCCGGACCGCTACGCCGGCAAGACGTCGACCGGGCCGCTGCGGCCGCTGGAGTACCTCGGTGTGCTCGAGGACTCGACCGTGGTCACCTGGTCGGCCAAGAAGCACACCGACGAGGCGGGCACGCACACGACGTTCACACCGGTCGAGCGAAAAGGTGCCGATCTCCTCAAGCCGGGCGGCTACTTCAAGGGACTCACGACCGGCAAGCTTGCCGACCGGCTCGATTTCGCCAGCCTGATGCTCGCGCTCTTCTGTGGCACGGCCTCGCTGCCCCACATCCTGATCCGCTACTACACCGTCAAGGACGCCTCGGCGGCCCGCAAGAGCACGGTCGTGGGGATCGCCGCGATCGGCGCCTTCTACGTGCTCACGCTCTACCTCGGCCTGGGCGCCATGACCAGCGGGGCCCTGGATCCCACGAGCACGAACATGGCGGCGCCGCTCCTGGCGAAGTCGTTCAGCACGACGCTGTTCGCGATCATCTCGGCGATCGCCTTCACTACCGTGCTGGGCACCGTGAGCGGCCTGATCATGGCCGGCAGCGGGGCCGTCGCCCACGACCTCGTGGAGAACGTGCTCCGCATCCCGATGACCGACCACGAGAAGGTGCGGTGCGGCAAGATCGCTGCGGTCGTACTGGGGATCGTCGCGATGGCGCTGGGGATCCTGTTCCGCAGCTTCAACGTCAGTTTTCTCGTCGGCTGGGCCTTCAACATCGCCGCCAGCGCCAACCTGCCGGCGCTGGCGATGCTGCTCTTCTGGCCGCGGACGACGAAGCAGGGGATCATCGCGGCGGTGACGGTGGGCATGCTGGCGTCGCTGGCGTGGATCCTCCTCTCGGCCGACACGTTCGAGAAGGTCTACGGCTGGAGCCGCGAGTCGTCGGTCGTGCCCTTCAGTCAGCCGGGGCTCGTGACGATCCCACTGGGGTTCGTCGTGCTCGTAGTCGTGTCGCTGCTCACGCCACCTCCGCAGCCGGTGCGCCGCCATGGCTGACGGGACGTCGGCAGGCACGTGGACGGTCGTGCCCTGCGAGGAGCGGCACCTCGAGGCAATCCGGGCGATCTACAACCACGAGATCGCCCACACGACCGCGCTTTACGAATACGAGCCGCGGTCGGCCGAGGTGATGGCCGCCTGGTGGGCCGCCAAGCAGGCGGCGGATCTGCCGGTGCTCGGCGTGGAAGCGGAGCCCGGGGTGCTCGCGGGGTTCGCGTCGTGGGGGCCGTTCCGGCCGTTTCCCGCCTACCTGCACACCGTCGAGCATTCGGTCTACGTCGACGCCCGGTTCCGCGGCCGGGGCGTGGGGCGGGCGCTGCTGGCCGCGGTCGTGGCGATGGCCCGCACGCGGCGGGTCCACACGCTGGTCGGGGTGATCGACGCCGCAAACGCCCCGAGCATCGGGCTGCACCGGCGGCTCGGCTTCGAGCACTGCGGCACGGTCCGCGAGGCGGGCTTCAAGTTCGGCCGATGGCTCGACGTCGACTACTGGCAGCTCGTCCTCGCCGGCCCACCGCTCACACCCGCGGCAGCTCGAAACCCTTCCGGTAGTCTCGCGTGAAGAGCCGGTTTGCCTCCGGATCGGTCGACCGCTCCGTCTTCGGATCGATCGTGAGCTCGCGGCCGAGAGCGAGCTTCGTCGCCGCGAAGTCGATGGCGGACTCCCGCAGGTGGGCTTCGAAGCTGTCCCAGGTTTCGGCGACGTGCCGGTCGCTCGAGGCGAGCGTGGGGCGGGTGCCGAGCGACACCACGTCGCCCAGCGCCCACGAGACGTTGCCGAGGTGGGCCAGCGCGCTGGAGAGATGGCCGTCCTCGATATCGAGGTGCAGGTCGCGGTGGTCACGGCTCCTGATCGCCTTGACGAAGTTGGCGAAGTGCAGCTGGTAGTCGCCTCCCGACCACTTGCCCAGCTCGTGCCCGTCGTAGTCGAAGGCGGCGCCGGAGTTGTAGTTGGGCCCCACGGCGAAGCCGGTCGTGCCGTACCAGACGTTCGCGGCGCCGGCGAAGGGATTGGGGCCCTTGAGGCCGAAGGTCACGGGCGTCTTGATCGGCAGGCCGCGGACGTCGGAGATGAGGAGGGCGTCGTCCCACTGGAAGATCGTCACCTGGCTGTTGGCGACGTCGCCGTTGTCGACGTAGCCGAGCCGGCCGCCGAGGCTGACGACCCGCTTCGGCAGTTCCTGCTTGCCCAGGCACCAGCGGGCCTTGTCGAGCTCGTGCGGGTTTTGGTTGCCGAGGTCGCCGTTGCCGGTGAGCTTGTTCCAATGCCAGTCGTAGTGGAGCCGCTTGCGGACCGGCACCACGGCGGGGGCCGGGCCGGCCCAGAGGTCGAAGTCGAGGCCGGCGGGGATCGGCGCGGGCGTGTCGACCAGCCCGATCGAGTCGCGGCGGCGGAAGCAGATCGCGCGGGCCGCCTTCACGGCGCCGATCTTCCCGCCCTTCACGAAGTCGAGCGTCTCCCGCATGCCCGTCATGCTGCGGCTTTGCACGCCCATCTGGCACATGCGGCCGAGCTTCCGGGCCCACTGCGTCATGACGCGGCCCTCCTCCACGTTGTGGCTGCAGGGCTTCTCGATGTAGACGTCCTTCCCCGACTGCATGGCCCAGATCGCCATCAACGCGTGCCAGTGATTGGGCGTGGCGATCGAGACGGCGTCGATGTCCTTGCGGTCGAAGAGCCGCCGCAGGTCGGCCACGTATTCGGGCCGCCGAGAGGCACCCTTGAAGTGCTTTTCGCAGAGCCGCTCGTACGCCGCCGGATCGACGTCGCAGACGGCGACGAAGTCGACGTCCGGGTTCTTGAGCCATTCGCCCACGTGCGCGGATCCCTGGCCGTTCACGCCGATCGTGGCGACACGGAGCTTGTCGTTCGGTCCCGCGGGCCTGGCGGTCTGGGCGTCGGCCGCGGGGGTGGCCGGCATGTCGGCCAGGGCGGCGGCGGCCAGGGCCAGGGCAGACTCGACGAAATCGCGGCGGGAGGGATCGAAGCGGGCCATGGAGGAGACTCCCGGAGGCTGTGGGCGATCGAAACGACGTCAGTTTACCACGGCGGTCCGCGGCGCCCGCTCGCCGGGCGTGGCTGCCGCGTCGGTGCCGTAACGCGAGATCCGCGAAAGCGCTCCCATCGTTGGTGGAGCACCGGCTCTGGGGCGGCAAAAGTCTCCTCGCTCGTGGCCGCAGCGGCCACACGCTCGTCGAGCGTTCGCCGACCCCCTCGCCTCCCTGCCCCATGGTTGCAGCTCGTCGCTCCAGCAAACCGATTTTTGCCCTAGTGCGCATCCCGGTTTGGTCGAGCGACGGCTTCGGGGCGGCAAAAGTCTCGTCGCGTGGGCCGAGGCGGCCCAAAGCTCCTCGAGCGTTCGCCGAC
>JBIJCD010000037.1:0-14609 GCA_044344895.1 Pirellulales bacterium
TTGCCAAGTCGTCGCTCCAGCTCAACCAGATGCGCTTTAACCTTTCGGGCGGCGGGTGGGCTTCGTGCGGCCGGCGGCGGGCTTCCGGTCGCTGCGAGCGACTCCGTCACGCGCGGCGCGGCCGTCGCCGGCGAAAGCGTGCTGGGAGTCGTAGGAAACGCTGAGGATGCGGGCTGTCGTGCGGCCCGCGGGAGACAGCGTGTGCGGAATAGCGGCGTAGATGTAGATGCTGTCCCCCGCGGTGAGGTGGATCAGTTCGTCGCCGTAGCCGAGCGTCACATCCCCCTCGAGCACCATGATAAACCGCTCGCCATCGTGGTTGTCGGGATGGTGGCGGTTGCCCATTCCTGAGAGTTCGATGATGGCGGGGTTCATGGCCCGGTTGCGCCACTGGTCGGCCAGGCTCTCGACCGCGTAGCTGCCGCGGCTGCCGTCCGTGCGACCTTGGCCCCGCTTGACGACCACGTATCGCGGCGGGATCGACAGCCCCTCGACCAGCGTGTCGACACCGCACTCCAGCACGTCCGCCAGCTTGACGAGGCCCTCGAGTGAGGGCGCCAGTTGCCCGTTCTCGAGCTTCGAGAGCCAGCTGACCGTGAATTCGGCCCGCTGGACGACATCCTCCAGCGTGAGCCGCCGCGCCAGACGGGCAGCCCGGGCCCGGCGGCCGAGATCGGCGAGGTTGACGAACGAGGGCATGGCTGCGGCGCGAGGGTGCAACGACGGGGAAAGTATGCCCCGCTGCACATTCACCCGCAATGGGGGGTGCCAGGCCAGGCGGACCGGATCAGGCTCCCGGCCGGCGGAAGTGCCGGTAGGCCTGCAGGACGTCGTGGAGGTCGGACGAGATGGAGATCTCGTCGTCCTTGAAGTCGGTCAGCCAGGTGCGGTTGCTGACGAAGGCGTCGGCCAGCAGCGGCAGCACGTCGCCGAGCGTGATCCGCACGCTGTCGTCGGCCGGCTGGTCGAGCAGCGTGGAGGCGTTGTGCTGATCGTGTTCGGGACCCGTGTACACCCGCAGACGACGCATGGCCATAAAGCACACTCCCTTGCTTGGCGGTGATCCTCGATCGCGGTGCGGCATGCCGGCCCGAGGCCCGCGTCATCCTGACGCGCAAACCGCCCATGACAGGTATCGGCAGGGTCGGCCCGCAAGGTTTGGCCGAAATCCCCGGACTGTGGGGAATGTGCCAGTTCGCCGGGTGTTTTCGGCAAGCTGGGAGGGCGGCGTCAGGCCGGCTTGATGTCCTGGCCCGCGATCCGCACCCGGCCGGCCCGGAAGGCGTCGCCGATCGACTGCGGCACCAGCGCCTCGGCCTGGAAGAGCCGGGCCCGGTTCTCCGCTGTGGCGGCCTTCATCTCCTGCTCCCTGGCGATCGCCACGCTCCGCCGCTCCTCGGCCTTCGCCCGGGCGACCCGCGTGTCGGCTTCGGCCTGGTCGGCCTGAAGCCGGGCGCCGATGTTCTCGCCCACCTCGATGTCGGCGATGTCGATGGAGACGATCTGGAAGGCGGTCTGCGCGTCGAGCCCGCGCTGCAGCACGGCCTTGGAGATCGTGTCGGGATGCTCCATGACCTCGAAGTGGCTCTCCGCGGAGCCGATCGACGTGATGATCCCCTCCCCAACCCGCGCGATGATCGTCTCCTCGGTGGCGCCGCCGATCAGCTGCTGCAGGTTCGTCCGGACCGTGACACGCGCCCGGATCTTCAGCTCGACGCCGTTCTTGGCGACGGCCGACAGCGTGCTCTTGCCGCTGGCGCTATCCGGACAGTCGATCACTTTGGGATTCACGCTCGTCTGCACCGCGTCGAGCACGTCGCGGCCGGCGAGGTCGATCGCACAGGCCCGGTCGAAGTCGAGATCGAGGTCGGCCCGGTGGGCCACGATCAGGGCGCGGATCACCCGGGGCACGTCGCCGCCGGCGAGGTAGTGGGCCTCCAGCCGCCGGGCCGTGATGTCGCGGCCCAGGCCCGCCTGCGTCGCCATGATCCTGGCCTGCACGATGGTCCGGGCGTTCACCTTGCGCAGGCTCATGCCCAGGAGCTCCATGAACCGGATCGGAGCCTTCGACCAGAAGGCCTGAAACCAGATCTGGCCGTAATTGAAGATCAGCAGGAGCATCGCCAGGGCCGCCAGCCCCAGCACGAGGCCGGCCGCCATGATGACGGGCAGGGGAATGGCCGAGGGGAGGTCGTTCACGGGGATGCTCGCTGGCGGGTGTGCGGGGCGGGGAGCGCTGCCGCCGGGCATCCTGCCCGACCGCCGATCGGCCCACCGTCCCGCAAGCCTAGTTCCGAAAAACGGCGTGTGCCACCGGCGTCCCGCGGCGGCCCGCCGGCCTGGTATTTCCGGCTGGTTCCGGCCGGCGGCCGGCGCCGCTACGACTCGATCCAGCCGCCGCCGAGGACCCGGTCGCCGAGGTAGCAGACAGCCGGTTGCCCGGGGGAGATCGGCCCCGGATCGAGCTCGTGGTCGGCGGCGAAGTCCGCGGCGAAGCGGTTGTCCGGCAGCGGCGTGACCACCGCCGGCGCCGGTCCCCGCTGGGCGCGGCACTGCACGAGGCAGGCGAACGGCTCGTCGGGCACCGGCTCCAGCCAGGTCGCGTCGGCGGCCACCAACTGGCGGCGCGGCACGTCGTCGCGGCCGCCGACCACCACCCGGTGGGTGTCGGCCTCGATCCGCACGACGTACAGCGGCCGGCCCACGGCCAGGCCCAGCCCCTGCCGCTGGCCGACGGTGAAGTGCTCGATCCCCGGGTGCGTGCCGAGGACGCTGCCGTCGAGGGCGACGATCTCCCCGGCCCGGGAGCCGCCGAGGCGGTGGGCGACCAGCCGCGGATGGTCGCCGGGAGCGACGAAGCAGATCTCCTGGCTGTCGGGCTTGTCGGCGGTGACGAGCCCCAGCTCGGCCGCGCGGCTGCGGACGTCGGCCTTCGGCATGCCGCCCACCGGCAGCAGCATCCGCGCGAGCCGCTCCGGCGACACGTCGAAGAGCACGTAGGATTGGTCGCGGGCGAGGTCGCGGCCGCGGCACAGCCGGGGCCGGCCGTCGGCGGCCCGCTCGAGCCGGGCATAGTGGCCGGTGGCGACGTGCGTGGCCCCGATGGCGTCGGCATGGTCGAAGAGCCGGCCGAACTTGATCCAGGAGTTGCACCTTACGCAGGGGTTGGGCGTGCGGCCCCGGCCATACTCGTCCACAAAGTAGTCGATGACACGCGTGAAGTCGTCGCTGAGGTCCAGCGCGAACAGCGGGATGCCGAGCCGGTCGGCGACCCGCCGGGCATCGAGGGCGTCGCGGGCGCTGCAGCAGCCCTGGTGGCCCTCGGCGGGGATGACGGCGAGCGGTCCGGGCTGCCGGGGCAGCGCCGGCTGCCCGTGCCGCATGAACACGCCCACGCACTCGTGGCCCGCTTCGACCAGAGCCGCCGCCGCGACGCTGGAGTCGACTCCGCCCGACATGGCGACGACGATCCGTGACATGCGATCCTGCCGGCCGCGAGGGGCCGCTCCGAAGCCGCCGGCGGGATGCCCGCACCCGGACCGGTCAGTAGACCAGCGCCGCTTCGACGCGGTGCGGGGCGAGTCGTGCACGGCCGCCCAGCGGCGCGATCTCGACGAGGAACGAGCAGCCCGCCACCCGGCCACCACCGGTCTCGATCAGCCGCATGCAGGCCGCCGCGGTGCCGCCCGTGGCCAGCACGTCGTCGACCACGAGCACCCGCGCGCCCGCCGCGAGGATCCCGCGGTGCATCTGCAGCCGGTCGCGGCCGTATTCCAATTCATACTCGTGCTCGATCGTGTCGGCCGGCAGCTTGCCGGGCTTGCGCACCGGGATCACGCCCACACCCAGGGCCAGCGCCAGCGGAGTGGCGAAGAGGAAGCCACGGGCCTCGACCGCCGCGATGGCGTCGATCGACTCACCCCGCCAGGGCGCGGCGAGTCGATCGACGGCCACGGCCAGCGCGGCCGCATCGGCCAACAGCGGCGTGATGTCGCGGAAGAGGATGCCCGGCTTGGGAAAGTCGGGAACGGCGCGGATGAAGGCGGCGAGGTCCATGGCTCCCAGAGCCTACCGCAGGCGGGCGGTCAGGCAACCGCCGCCCGCCCCTGCCGCGACGCCGGCCGGCCGGCTCAGGCGCCCTGCCGCAGCCGGATCGTCGCCCGCGGCACGCCGTCGATCGCCAGGGCCAGGTTGGCCAGTGTCTCCGACTCGATCTGCCGCACCCGCTCCCGGGTCAGACCGAGCACCGCACCGATCTCCTTGAGCGTCATCGGCTCCGTGCCGCCGAGGCCGAACCGCAAACGGATGATCGTGGCGGCCCGCTCCTCGAGGCCGTCGATCCTGCGCATCACGTGCCGCAGCGTGTCCTCGTCGAGCAGCACGTCTGCGGGACACTTGGCGTTCTCGTCGCGAACGAGCTCGCCCAGCGACCAGCCCCCCTCGGCCGGCTCCGATTGCGGCGCGTTCTGGTGCACGTGGATCGCCTTCTTGATGATCGGCAGCTTCTTCCGGGCCAGCCCAAGCATGCGGGCCACCTCCTCCGGCGTGGGTGTGCGGCCGAGGGCGTCGCTCAGCCGGGCCGTCGCCCGCCGCCACTTGGAGAGCAGCTCCACCATGTAGGCCGGGATGCGGATGGTCTTGCCGGAGTTGATGAGTGCCCGCTTGATCGACTGCTTGATCCAGTAGCTGGCGTAGGTGCTGAACCGGGTTCCCATCGTCGGATCGAATCCCTCCACGGCCCGCAGCAGGCCGAGGTTGCCCTCTTCGATGAGGTCGGGCAGAGGCAGGCCACGGTTGGCGTAGCCCCGCGCGATGTTCACCACCAGGCGGAGGTTCGCGCGGACCATGTGGTCGCGTGCCTGGGCGTCGCCCTGGGCGATCGCCACGGCAAGGCGGCGCTCGTCCTCGGCGGTGAGCAACGAGGTCGCGTTGATATCGCGAAGATATGTTTCCAGGGGATTTTGGACGGCGGAGGACGGTTTGCTGCGGCGGGATGGCGACGGCATGACTGGTAGGGCCTTCCCCGGGACGGGGGAACTCGAAGTGTGATGGCAACAAGGCGGGCGGTCGCATCCGGTCGCGTGTCTTGGGAAGCACGCGTGCGGGTCGGATTGACATCGCCCACAGAAGGGTATCGACGGGATTCCTGGCCTCCTGCACAAGGGGCGCAGGAGCGGTGCTCCGTAGCGGCGGTGACGGCTGTGCCGGTCGGTGCGGTCGCGCCGCGGCGGCGTCTTTTCGGCAAGTCGTGCGGCCGCTACAGCCACCACTCGATTCGCACGAGCTCCGGCGTGGCGCCGATGCGGACGGGTAGCAGCGAGGTGCCGATGCCGCGCGAGACGTACATCGGCGGCCCACCGTCGCGGTACCAGCCCGCGACGTAGCGGCCCGAGCCTCTCGGTCGCACGAAGGCCGCGCCCAGAGGGGCGATCTGCCCGCCGTGCGTGTGTCCGCTGAGCACGAGCGACGCTGGATGCCCGGGAGGCAGTCCGAGGGCGTCCCGCGCGGCCGGGCAGTGCGCCAGCACGAGATGCTGGTCGCGGCGAGTGGCGCCCGCCAGGGCGTGGGTGGGATCGGGCCGACCCAGCACCAGGTCGTCGAGCCCCGTGACCGTAAGCCAACGGCCGTGGTGCTCGATGTCGACCGAGCGATTGACGAGCATCTCCACGCCCTGCCGCTCGTAGGTGCGGCGCAGGTCGTCGAGGGCGATGCCGCACTTGTGCTCCCAGTTGCCGAGGATCGCCAGGCGGCGGGTCGCGGTGGGCAGCTCGCGGAGCAACTGTTCGAGGTGCGGCAGCGCGTCGGGGCTGTCGATCGCGTCCCCCGTGAGCACGATCAGGTCGGCGCGGGAGTCGTGGATCCGCTCGAGCAGCATCCGCTCCAGGCCGCCTATGCCGTGCAGGTGCAGGTCGCTGAGCTGCAGCAGCCGCAGCGGTCGCCCTGACGCAGCGGTGCGCCCGAAGGCGTGGTCGCTGGTCACGAGCCGGGCGGGGGTGATGAGCGTGCCGTCGATCGTCACGGCCGCGGCGGCCACGCCCGCGGCCAGGCAGCCTCCGCGGAGCACCGCGCGGCGGCCGAGGCGCTGCCGCTCACACGCGGCGACTGCATGTTCGTCGCGCGGTTCGACGCTCACGGCCGCGGCGCGTCGTCGGGCCGGATGCCGGGGCCGAGCACGCGGTCGAGAAACGAGAGCAGGGCGACGCCTCCGGCCGAGCCCTTGGCCAGCGACGGCTTGTGGCCGACGCCGGCAAGCAGCACGACGCCGCTGTCCACGCCGACGGACCGCAGCGCCGAGTCGAGCAGCGTGGACTGCGTCGGCGGGATGGACGGATCGGCGGCGCCGTGGAGCAGGAGCACGGGAGGATCGTCGGGGGAGACGTAGCAGACGGGGCTGGCCCGCTGGGCCGCCTCGCGAAACTCCGGCAGCGGTCCACCCACGAGCCGGCTGGCGGCCGAGGTAGGACGGTCGTGTTCCGGGCCGAGTGTCGTGAGCGAGGTGGGGGGCGCCGCGGCGAAGACGGCCGCGATCCGGGGCGCCGGCAGCGGGGGGTCGGAGGCTGTCGCCGGCGCCTGCCCCGCCAGGCCGACGAGCGCCGCCAGGTGGCCGCCGGCACCGCTGCCCGCGACCGCGACCCGCGCGGGATCGATGCCCCAGAGTTCGGCGTTCCGCTCGATCTCGGCGATCGCCGCGCGGCAGTCGTCCAGCTGCGCTGGAAAGACCGCGGTGTCGGTCGTGCGGTAGCCGATGCTCGCGACGGCATATCCCTCGCCGGCCAGCCAGGTGATCGGACAGTCGGTCTTGGATCCGTCTCGCCAGGTGTCGCCGTGGATCCAGATCACCAGCGGCATCGCCCCGGCCGAGCAGCCCGCGGGTAGGTGGATGTCGAACCGCTGCCGGCTGTGGAGCGGCTGCGCAGGCCCGGTCGGCTGGTAGGGCTGGTCGCGGTGCGTGGTGATGCCGCTGCCCGAAGCGCTGGTGGTACTGAAGGGCTGCGCCGCCTCGCCGCGAGGCTGCTCCCCGACGTGCATCGCACCCAGCTCGGCCGCCGGGACGGCGTCGAAAGGTGGCCGCGGAGCGACCGTTTCGAAGCCGCCGAAGTCAGCGAATCCCCCGGGAGCGGACTGCATCGTGCGCCAGCCGTCGGCGGGCAGCGTGGCCCGCGGCATCTCCTCGGGCAACTGCCGGCGGCGCGTGGCTGCGCGGCGCTGCGACCGGCGGGTGCCGCGGCGGGCGGATGGGACATCCACGCCGTCCGGCGCGTCTGCCGGTGGCCGCGGGTCGTCCCGCCACGCCAGTTGCACCCCGGTCCAGTCGCGGCCCCCGTCCGCCGTCCCGGTGCCAGCGACGGTCGCGGCGCCAAGTCCGGCGAACACCGCCGCCACGCGAAAGGCGCTCATGGCGATCGGCACGATCGGCCGCGGGACGGTGGCTGAGGCACACGAGGCTGGCATGGGCGAACTGCCGGGCTGAGCGGGGCTGGCTGGGCGATCGCGGTGGTGCAAGCCTCCTCCGCCGGTCGAGTATACCTTCCGCCGGCCACCGCCCGCCGTGCCATGTCGCACGGCGGGCAGCGGGCCTCACGCAGGAACCATGGGTGGCCCCGACCGGCTGGCCCGGCCCGCGGAGGCATCGCGCCCGGGGATTTCGCCAAGCGAAAGCCGGTCCGTGACGCCAGTCAGGTCACACCAGCGAGGTCACTTCAGCCGGTCACGATCAGCCGCGCCGCTGCATCTGGCCCGTCGGCGTGAGCTCGTCGATGATCATCGGGATGTAGCGGCTGAGCACCTCGGCGAGCTGGTCGCGGTCGATGTTGCGGCCGCGGGCCATCTCGTCGATCTTCGTGCGGCCGAAGACGTCTTCGATCTGCCGGCGGTCGACCGGCTTGTTGGGCCCGGTGCGAACCCACGAGTCGACCTGATCGCGCAGCCCCTTGTCCTCGAACTGCTTGACGACCTCAGGCAGCTTCTGGGCCGACCCGCCGCCGAAGATCTGCGTGAAGATGTCCTGCAGATCGTTCGCCGAGGGCATGCCCTGGGGGCCGCCCTGCGGGGCCCGCTGCTGGGGCTGCGGGGCCCGCTGCTGCGGGGCGGGCTGCTGTTGCTGCTGTGCGGCGCCTTCGAGCACCTGCTTGAGAATCTCGCCGAGAATGTCCATCGACACGCCTCCGAAAAATGAAAAAGAGAGCCGCTTGCGGCCGGCTTCCGGCATCGGGCACGCGGCCGGGATGGCCGCTGGCATGCCGTCGATTTCGGGCGTCGACCGCACGGTCACCGTAGCACATCCGAAAACGCGATGCGCGTGCCCGGCCGCGCCGCGGCCGTTTGCCCTTGGTCCCGCGGTATGGAAACGGGCTCGCAGTCTCCGTGGCAGG
This sequence comes from Pirellulales bacterium, assembly GCA_044344895.1. Lineage (GTDB taxonomy): Bacteria > Planctomycetota > Planctomycetia > Pirellulales > UBA1268 > CAMCQY01. The sequence continues at coordinate 8,373 of JBIJCD010000037.1, forward strand.
CCTTTCGCCGTCGCGGGCCGCCATCCCGCGGTCAGGCTGTGTCTTCGCGCAGCGGCGTCAGTCGCCCGGCACCAGCTCGCCACCGGCACGCGTCGCGAGCTGGCCGAGAATCTGCACGGACACGCTGTCGGCCATGCATGCGACGGCGCCGTCCGCCATGGCGACGTGCGCCCCGGCCGGATGGAAGCCGTAGATCAGCCAGCCCCATTCGTTCGACCCGTTCACCCGCATCAGCGACGTGGGAATCGCGCCGGACGTCGGGCCCGACGTGCACCAGCCCGTGGCCCGTTCGCCGAAGCCGTAGGGGTTGTCATTGGTCGCCCAGGCGCCGCCCTGCGCGCGGGCGCAGGTCGCAGCGGCTTGGTCCGCGTTGGCCGCATACCGCCGATCTCCGCGCCACACGTCCTCCCGACCTCCGCACTCGGCGAACAGGATCGTCTTCGAGGTGCCGTCGGTGACCTTCGCCAGCGTGCTCCTGGGGCGGACGGCGGCGGCGCCGCAACCCGACCAGGCCTCGGTGGGCCCCGGTCCGGCGGCCACGGTGCCCGCCGGCAGGCCGGCGGCCGAGTTGAAGCTCGTTCCGGTTCCGGCGACGAGGAAGTAATCGGTGCACGCGCCGGTCTTGCGCGGGCTGTCGATCTTGTCCTGGATCCGATCGGGCACCGGCGCCGACGGGCACTGCAGCACCTTCAGCGGCGTCCGCGCCAGGCCGCGGTTGCCGGTGGGGTTCGCGTCGAAGACGCCCGCCGTGCCGCCATTGACGGCGGAGCCGTCCGCGTTCACCCACCAGTCGTGCGATAGATTGTAGCCCGCAAGCAGGTTCGCCTCCTCGGCATACGGCAGCACGTCGGGGGCCCAGCTCCGCTGGGCCATCGTCGGCTCGTTGTGAGGCGACCCCGTACAGTTGCTCGTCCGCTTCAGGGGCGGCAGGAGCCGGCGGGCGGACTCGTAGGCGTGGAACGAGATCGCAAGCTGCCTGAGATTGTTGCTACAGGACGACCGCCGCGCCGCCTCGCGGGCCGACTGCACCGCAGGGAGCAGCAGGCCGACGAGCGTGCCGATGGTCGCCACGACCACGAGGAGCTCCACGAGCGTGAAGCCGGCGGCCAGACTCGGCGGCGGCGAAGCGGTGGTCGGACGCACTTTCTTCTCCGGGCTTCTCCGGGGCGGACAGCCTCGAGCACGCGGGCCGCGGTCGCACCCGTGCGGCGACGGTGGCGCCCAGTGCCACAAGCTCCATCGCCGATCATACAGCTGCAAAACGCGTGCCGCTGACTCGCATGATCGGCCGCTGCCGCGACGCCGCGGTGCGATCGCCCCCCGGAATTCCTTCCAGCGTCGCGAATCCGGTGAATCGGTCGCCGCGCGGCGAACCGTTCACCAGACGCGAGCGGGAGCGGTCCCAGGGCGGTGCCGGCGGCTTCAGCCGCGGTTGAGCCGGGAACGGAGCGTGGCTCGATCGAGCCCCAGCAATTTCGCCGCCGCCGTCCGGTTGCCGCCGACGGCGTCGACGACCTGCTGCACGAGCGTGGCGTCGACCAGTCGCGTCAGGTCGGCGTGCAGGCCGCCTTCCGCCGCGGCGGCGAGTCTGGCATCGACCCAGGCCCGCACGGCATCGGCGACGCGGTCATCGGCGGCGGGGCCGCTGCCGGTGAGGCTCGACGGAGCCGGCAGGTGCGCGGGCCGCAGCGTGCCGCCACGTGCCACCACCGCGGCATACTCCAGCGCGTGCTTGAGCTCGCGGACGTTGCCCGGCCATGGCCGACGGCGGAGGGCCGCACGAAACTCCGGCGCGAGCGGTGGCAGCCGGCGTCCGGCCGCGTGGCGGGCGAGAAAATGCGTCGCCAGCAGCTCGACGTCGTCTCCGCGGGCGGCCAGCGGCGGCATGTGGATCGGGAAGACGTGGAGACGATGGTAGAGGTCCTCGCGAAACGCCCCCGCGGCGAGCGCGGCCGCCAGATCCCGGTTGGTGGCGGCTATCACGCGGACGTCGAGCGGCCGCGGTGCCGCCGCACCCACGGGGGCCGCCTCCCGGTTCTCCAGCGCCCGCAGCAGCTTCACCTGGATGTCGAGCGGCGCCTCGCCGATCTCGTCGAGGAACAGCGTGCCGCCCGCGGCCAGGGCGAACAGTCCGGGACGGTCGGTGCTCGCCCCGGTGAACGCCCCGCGGACGTGGCCGAACAGCTCGCTCTCGACCACGCCCGGCGCCAGGGCGCCGAGGCTGGCCGCCACGAAGGGCCCGCGGTGCCGCGGGCCGTAGGCGTGGATGGCGCGGGCGGCGAGGTCCTTGCCGGTGCCGGTCTCCCCGGTGATGAGCACGGGCAGCTCGGTCGGCGCCACGAGCGAGATCTGCTTGAAGACCTCCTGCATGACGGGCGACGTGCCGATGAGCGGGCCGCCGGCGGCGAGGTCGGCCGGGTGCGTCCCGGGTGCCGCCGCCTGCTGCCGACGCTCGGCCAGCGCATGGGCGACCACGCGGGACACGCTCTCCAGGTCGAAGGGCTTCACGAGGTAGTCGAAGGCGCCGGCGTGCACGGCTCGCACCGCCGTGTCGAGGTCGCCGAAGGCCGTCATCACGACGACCGGCACCTCCGGTGCCAGCGCGCGAAACTCGGGGATGGCGGAGATGCCGTCTCGCCCGGGCAACCGTACGTCGAGCAGCATCGCCTCCGGCGTGAACCGGCCGCAGGTTTCCAGCCCCTCCTCGACGCTCGCCGCCACCTCGATGGCGTGCCCCTCGTCGGCGAGCAGTTCGCCGAGCGTCCAGCCGATCGCCGGCTCGTCGTCGATGATGAGGATGCGGCTCATGGGTGCGGGGTCGATGGGATCGGGTCGGTTGCGGGGCCGCTGTCCCCGGCAGGCTCCAGTGTCCGCGCCGGCAGCGAAATGGCAAACCGCGTCGTGCTGTCGACCCGCCGCCACTCGAGCCTGCCGCCATGCTCCTCGGCGACGGCGCGGGCCACCGCCAGCCCCAGCCCGATCCCCTCCGGCTTCGACGTCACGAACGGGTCCTGCAGCGAATCCCGCACCGCCTCCGCGGGTCCCGGGCCAGAGTCGTCCACGGCCAGTTGGACCATCCGGCCGCAGGCGGCGCCGAAGAGCGTGACGCTGCCGCCCCGGCCGGCGGCGTCGATGCCGTTGAGGGCGAGGTTGACGAGCGCCGCCCGCAGGGCGTCGTGTCGCGCGACGACGAACAGCCCGCAGGGCGGTCCGCAGTGGAGCCGGACGCCGGCGTGGTCGCACCGTGGCGCCGTCAGGTCGCGGACTTCGGCCAGCAAGCGGTCGACGCCGAGCGGGGCCGCCGGCGCCGTCGACGGCTTGCCGAGGGCCAAGAGCCCGCGGACCTCCTCCTCGAGGATGTCGAGCTGCCTGACGGCGACGTCGAGGCTCTCGTCCGGCTCGGCGGCTGCCGCGCGGGGGCAGCGGCGGCGGTGGAGGTCGATCGCCAGGCGGGCACCGGTGACGGCGTTGCGCAGTTCGTGGGCGAACCCGGCCGCGAGCTGGCCGAGCAGCCGCTGCCGCTCGCCCGCCACGAGCGAGTCGCGCAGCTCACCCAGCCGCCGGCTCATGTAGTCGACCCCGGCGACCAGCCGGCCGATCTCGTCGGTGGGCGCAGTGCCGTGGCCCACGTCCGCCGTGAGCGTCTGGCCGAACTCACCCTGCGCGATCCTGCCGACGTGCCGTTCCACCTCCGCGATACGGCCGGCCAGTCGGCGGGTGGCCCGGACGCCCAGCGGCACGAGCACGGCAAGCGTCGCCGCGGCGACGGCGAGCACCGGCCACACGCCCTCGAGCGTGCGGGCCAGCACTGCGCGCTCGGGGGTGAGTACGAGCACGGTCTCGGGCCGCACGCCGCCGCTGCGCACGCTGCCGATCCGGTAACTCCGTCCGGCGAGCGTGCCACGGCCGGCGTGGATGGCGTCGGTCAGCGACCCGGCGTCGACGTCGCGGAGCGACTCGCGGGGCAGCGTCGAGACGCCGATCTCGCGATCCGTCTCGTTCCAGACGATGAACTCGTTGCCCGTGAGCCGCCGCAGCGCGTCGAGCACCGGCGCGGAGAGCGAGACCCGCGAGGCCGCCAGCGTGTCGGCCAGCTGCTCGCGGGCGGTGCGGGCCGCGTCGGTGGCGCGACGGGCCGCGAGCCAAGCGGAAAAGCCGGCGCTTGCCAGCACGGCCGCCAGCAGGAGCCCGACGACCGGCCAGACCAGCTGCCGCGTAAGGGATAGGGGACGCGGGAAACGAGCCATGCGATGATTCTAGAGCGAATACAACGTCGGCGTAGCACCGGCTCGGGGGCGGTGAAAGTCTCCTCGCTGTGGCCGCAGCGGCCACACGCTCGTCGAGCGTTCGCCGACCCCCTCGCCCCCCTTCCCCATGCTTCCAACTCCTCGCTCCAGCCACACGAGATGTGCTCGAGCTCCGCGCACCGCGGTGCAGGCGTACAGCGCCGCCCACAAGGAGTTGAGCTTCGGCGGCTGATTCATAGAAAAGACCGCGACGGGCACGAACACCGACAGCGAGATCACCCCCTGCAGGATCGTGAGCTGGCCGAGGTCGCGCTTCGCGGCACCAGCGGCGGCACGGTCTGGGCGACGGCGTTCACACGCGAGGGGGTGCGGCGGTGAAGCCGAAGTAGCCGCGGGCGTTGGCGGCGCAGACGCCCTCGACCAGTGGCACGAGCCGCTCCCTCTGCCAGGCCGGGTCGGCGGGCAGCCGGCCGCTGGCGACGTCGGCACCGAGGAGGTCGCAGAGGATCCGTCGGAAGTACTCGTGCCGCGGGTAGGAGAGGAACGACCGCGAGTCGGTCACCATGCCGACGAACCGGGAGAGCAGCCCGAGATCGGAAAGCATGTTCATCTGATCGCGCATGCCCCGCTCCTGGTCCATGAACCACCAGGCGCTGCCCCACTGGATCTTGCCGGGAACGGCGCCGTCCTGGAACGATCCCGGCATCGCGGCGAAGAGGGCGTTGTCGGCCGGGTTGATGTTGTAGAGGATCGTCCTGGGCAGGCTTCCCTCCGCGGAGAGCCGGCCGAGGAAGCGGACCAGGCCGGGGCCCTGCCGCGCATCGCCGATCGTATCGCAGCCGGCGTCGGCGCCGAGCTGCGCGGCCAGCCGGGGATTGGGATCACGAAATGGCCCCAGGTGCAGCTGCAGCGCCCAGCCCTTCGCGTCGTTGAGCCGGGCCACGTGGAGCAGGATGAAGACCGCGAACTTTTCCGCCTCCTCCGGCGTGGCGGCCGTGCCGGCCACGGCCCGCTTCCAGATCGCGGCCGCCTCCGCCTCGGTGCAGTCGTCGTCGGGCAGGCGGGCGAGGCCGTGGTCGCTCGCCCGGCAGCCGGCCGCGGCGAAGTCGTCGTGTCGCCGCTCGAGCGCGGCGAGCAGGCCGGGGAGGGTGTCGGCGGCGCCGCCGGACATGGCGGCGAGTCGGTCGACCCAGGGTCGCAGCCGCTCCGGTTGGTGCACCCGAAAGGCCGCGTCCGGACGGAACGTCGGCACCACGCGGACGCCGAACGGCGAGCGGGCGATCGCCGCGTGGAACTCCAGTCCGTCCGCAGGGTCGTCGGTCGTGCCCACCACTTCCACCTGCATCCGTTTCAGGATGCCCCGCGCCGTCAGGTCGCCCGTCGCCAGTTGCCGGTTGGCCTCCTGCCAGATCCGCTCCGCCGCACTGCCGTCGAGCAGGTCTTCGATGCCGAAATGGCGGCGGAGCTCTAGGTGCGTCCAGTGGAACGCGGGGTTGCGGAGCGTGTGGGGCACCGTCTCAGCCCAGGCCTGGAACTTTTCCCGCGGCGACGCCTTCCCGGTGATGCGGTCTTCGGCGATGCCGTTGGCACGCATGGCACGCCACTTGTAGTGGTCCCCCTCGAGCCAGATGGCCTGGAGGTTTTCGAAGCGACGATCCTCTGCGATGTCGCGCGGGCTCAGGTGGCAGTGGTAGTCGATGATCGGCTGCCTCGCGGCGACCTCGTGGTAGAGGTGCCGAGACGCGTCGCAGGAGAGCAGGAAGGAATCGTCGCAGAAGGCCATGGGAGATCCTGAGGGGTGGCCGCGGCGCGGCGGGCCCGTACCGGCTGCAGCACGATACCGTCCGGCCCGGCCGCCGCGGAAGCGGCGGAATCCGCCCGGTCTCGCCGGCGCTCGTCGTCGGGTATGATGGGGGTCCGCCGGTTCTTCCCGCCTTCCACACTTTCCGCGCGAGCCCACGCATGCGAGCGATCCTCGGCAGGGCCCTCC
>JBIJCD010000235.1:0-5974 GCA_044344895.1 Pirellulales bacterium
GGCTTGAACTCACCGCGGACCTCACTCGGCGCCTCTGGCTTGAGATCGACCGTGTCCTGGTGCGGTGGGCCGCCCGGGAGGTAGATCATGATCACCGCCTTCTGACCCGACACTGTCCCGGCCGACTGCTCGGCCCGCAGGACGTCGGCGAGGGTCAGCCCCCTCCCGGCTGTTCCCAGGGCGGCAAGCCCGCCGATGCGGAGGAACTGCCGCCTGCTCCCGCGGTCGCAAAACCGGCCGGTCGAACCGCCGGGAATGGTGAGCATCACGCTCCTCCTGTCGTGACCATCTCGAGAGTCCGCCACGCGGACGACTGCCGGCGGCGAAACGTCGCCGCCCCGCGCGCTCACGCGACGCCCGGCGAATCGCAATGCTACCGCATGAGACCGAACCGCTCGATGGTGCACCTCGCCCCGCCGGGGCTCTCGGCTCGCCCCGCCCATGCCAGCCGTTGCAACCGGTCTACCGCCAACGACTTGCGGTGCCCGCTTCCGACGCGTCGCACACAGTGGAGCGATGCCGCCATCGCCGCCCCGGCCAGGATCGGCCTAGGCGTGGATCGCCCCACCGCCCACCGCGAGGGCGGCTTCCTTGAGCGCCTCGGGCAGCGTTGGATGCGCGTGACAAACGCGGCCGATGTCCTCGGCCGTCGCGCCGAAATTCATGGCGGCCGCGGCCTCGCCGATGAGGTCGCCGGCCGCGGGGCCGATGATGTGCACGCCCAGCACCCGGTCGGTGGCCGCGTCGGCCAGCACCTTCACCTTGCCGGTCGTGTCGTTGATGGTGCGGGCCCGGCCGTTGGCCCGGAACGGAAATACACCCTTCTTGAAGGCCGTCCCCGCCGCCAGCAGCTGCTCCTCGGTCTTGCCCACCGCCGCGATCTCGGGATGCGTGAACACGACCGCCGGCACGAGGCCGTAATCGACGTGTGCCCAGCCACTCTTCATGCCTTCGACGCAGGCCACGCCGTCCTCCTCCGCCTTGTGCGCGAGCATCGGCCCGGGAATGCAGTCGCCGATCGCATAGACGCCGGCGGCGGACGTGCGGAAGTGTTCGTCGACGGGAATCCATCCCCGGGCGTCGGGCACGACGCCCACGGTCTCCAGGCCGATCCCCGCCGTGGCCGGCCGGCGGCCCGTCGCGGCCAGCACGCGGTCGCAGCGGATCGGCTCCTGCCCCTCGCACTCCACCACGCAACCGGCCCCGGCAGCGCGCGCGGTTCTCACCTTCGCGCCCAGACGGATGTCGAGTCCCTGCTTGCGGAAGATCGTCAGTGCCTCGGCGGCGATCTCCGCGTCGATCCCCATGAGAATCCGGTCGGCGTACTCGAGGACCGTCACCTTCGCGCCGAGCCGACGCCATACGCTCCCCAGTTCGAGGCCGATGTAGCCGCCGCCGATCACGACCAGATGGCCTGGCACGGCGTCGAACGCCAGCGCCTCGGTGCTCGTTCCCACGAGCCGGCCGTCGACCTCGACGCCCGGCAGCACCACGCTCTCGCTCCCCACCGCCAGGATGATCTTCGCGGCCTCGATCGCGGTCTTCGTGCCGTCGGCACCGGTCACCTCCACGCGGCCCGGCCCGGCGAGCCGGCCCATCCCCTTGTAACGCTGGATCTTGTGCTTGGCCAAGAGCGACTCGATTCCCTTGGCGAGCGTGGCGACCACGTCGTCCTTCCGCTTCATCATCGCCGGCAGGTCGAGCGTCACGTCGGCCACCCGCACGCCGTGCTGCGCCAGCTCCCCGCCGGCCAGCTCGTACTTATGGCTCGATTCGAGCAGCGCTTTCGACGGAATGCAGCCCACCCGCAGGCAGGTGCCGCCGAGCTTCTCCTCCCGCTCCACGACGGCGGCCTGCATGCCCAGTTGCGCGGCCCGGATCGCCGCCACATAGCCGCCCGGTCCGCCGCCGATCACCACGAGGTCGTGAGCTGCCATGAGCTGCCGTTTCGAGGAAAGAGTTTCTGAAGATCGCAGCCGACGCGGGCCCCGGCGTTCGGATCATGCCCGCTCACACCTCGAGCATCAGGCGGCTCGGGTCCTCGATCGTGTCTTTGATCCGCTTGAGGAACGTCACGGCCTCGCGGCCGTCGACCAGCCGGTGGTCGTAGGTCAGCGCGATGTACATCATCGGCCGAATCACCACCTGGCCGTTCACGGCCATGGGCCGGTCCTGGATGGCGTGCAGGCCGAGGATACCGCTCTGGGGCGGGTTGATGATCGGGGTGCTCATCATGGAGCCGTAGACACCACCGTTGGAGATCGTAAAGGTACCCCCCTGCAGCTCGTCGAGCTTGAGCTTGTTGTCGGCGGCCCGGCGGGCGAAATCACCGATGGCGAGCTCGATCTGCGCAAACGACATCGTCTCGGCGTTGCGCAACACGGGCACGACGAGCCCCTTCCCGCCCCCCACGGCGATGCCGATGTCACAGTAGTCGTGGTAGACGATGTGGGGCTCCCGGTACTCGGCGTTGACCTGTGGCACGGCCCGAAGGGCCTCCACGGCCGCCCGCACGAAGAACGACATGAACCCCAGTTTCACGCCGTGCCGCTCCAGGAACGAGTCCTTGAATTTCTGCCGCAGCGCCATCACGGCGGTCATGTCGACCTCGTTGAAGGTCGTCAGCAACGCCGCCTGATGCTGGGCCTCGACGAGCCGCTCTGCGATCCGCTGCCGGATCGGGCTGATCAGCACGTACCGCTCCTCGCGACCGGCCGTCCCCGCGATGGTCGTGCCCATGGCAGGACGCGCCGGCGCCGCCGCCTGCTTCGTGGTGGCGGCGATCGCATCCGACTTGGTCACACGACCGCCAGGGCCGGTGGCGGTTGCCGCGGAGGCCGACACGCCGGCCTCGCCGAGCACCCGGGCCGCCGCCGGCATGACCCGGGGCGGCTGCGCTCCGGGCGCCGGCATCTGCACCGAGCCGATGTCGGTCCGCCCGTCCTTCCGCTTCACGTCGACGACCGGCTGTGACGGCGGGGCGGCCGGAGGCGGCGTTGCCGCGCCGGCACCAGCCGGCTCCATGTAGCCGATCACCTCGCCCACGCGGGCCCGCTCGCCGCTGGCCTTGAGCACCTTCGACACCGTGCCGGCCGCCGGCGCCGGCAATTCGACGGTGGCCTTGTCGCTTTCGATCTCGACGACGGCTTCGTCGATCGTGACGGCGTCGCCCTCCCGCTTCTTCCAGGCGCCGATCATCACCTCGGTGATCGACTCTCCGACCTCGGGCACTTTCAGTTCGATCGGCATGGAAACTCGTCGCGTCGCGGGGAGAGGGGGGATGAAAGGTTCGCACGGCGGGCGGCGGCCCGCCGTGTGGTGGTCAGCTGTGGAACGCCGCCGACAGCAGCTCGTTCTGCTCCAGGTCGTGGCTCTTCTTCGAGCCGGTGGCCGGGCTGGCCGCACTTTGCCGGCAGACGCCGGAGAAAGGGAAGCGATCGAGCAGCTTCTCGCCGAAATGGATCTTGAAGAATCGCCAGCCGCCCATGTTCTCCGGCTCCTCCTGAACCCAGACGGCGGGTGTGCCGGGGGCATACTCGCCCAGCGACGCCTCGAGGGACCGCCGCGGAAGTGGGTAGAGCTGTTCGATCCGCACGATCGCCACGTCGCGCCGCCCCAGCTCCTGCCGCCGCTTCTCCAACTCGTAGGCGACCTTGCCCGAGCAGAGCAGGATGCGGCGGACGTCGCGGGCGGGCACGCCGCTGGCATCGGGAATCACCCGCTGGAACGAGCCCTTCACGAGGTCGTCCAGCGGCGACACGCACAGCGGATGCCGCAGCAGGCTCTTGGGCGTCATCACGACGAGCGGCTTCCGCCAGACCCGCAGCACCTGCCGCCGCAGGCAGTGGAAGATCTGCGCGGGCGTGGTCGGCTGCACCACCTGGATGTTGTCCTTGGCGGCGAGCGACAGAAATCGCTCCAGCCGGGCGCTGGAGTGCTCCGGCCCCATCCCCTCGAACCCGTGCGGCAGCAGCATCACGATGCCCGAGAGCCGGTTCCACTTGTCCTCGGCGCTGACGATGAACTGGTCGATCACCACCTGCGCCACGTTCACAAAATCGCCGAACTGCGCCTCCCACATCACCAGGCCGTCCGGGCAGTCGAGGCTGTATCCGTACTCGAAGCCGAGCACGCCGGCCTCGGAGAGCGGGCTGTTGTAGATCTCGACGGGCATCTGTTCGGGCGCCAGGTGCTCCAGCGGGCAGTACGTCTCGTCGGTCACGGCGTCGTGGATCACCGCATGCCGGTGGCTGAACGTGCCGCGCTGGCTGTCCTGGCCAGAGAGCCGCACCCGCATGCCCTGGACGGCGAGACTGCCCATGGCCAGCGCCTCCGCGGCGGACCAATCGAGCGGCTGCCCGCCCCGGGCCATGTGCTGCCGGGCTTCCAGGAACTTCTGGATCTTGGCGTGCGGCTGAAAGCCGTCCGGCAGGGCCACGAGCCTGTCGAGCAGGTGCTCGAGCACCTCCCGACGCACTCCCGTGTCGACGTCGGCGGCCTCCCGTTCCCTCCCGCCCACGTAGAAGGCCCACACGCCGCCCACGTCGCTGCGGTGCACGTAGTCGTCGCTTTTGGCCACGGAGAGTTCCGCGTCGAGCCGGGCCCTGTGCTCGTCGGCGATCTGCATCGCCTCCTCGCGGGTGATCTCCCCGAGCTTGAGCAGCTTCTCGAGGTAGCTCTCGTGCACGCTCGGCCGCCGCTCGATCACGCGGTAGAGCGCCGGCTGCGTGAACGCCGGCTCGTCGGCCTCGTTGTGGCCTCGGCGGCGGAAGCAGTACATGTCGATCACGACGTCCCGCTGGAACTCGCGGCGGAAGTCCATCGCGAGGTTCACCACCTGCGCCACCGCCTCCGGATCCTCGCCGTTGACGTGGAAGATCGGGATCTGCAGCATCTTCGCCACGTCGGTGGCGTACATGCACGACCGCGACTCCCGCGGCCCGGTCGTGAAGCCGATCTGGTTGTTCACGACCACGTGCAGCGTGCCGCCGGTGCGGTAGGCCTCGAGCTCGCTGAGGTTGAGCGTCTCCTGGATGATCCCCTCGCCGGCGAAGGCGGCGTCGCCGTGGATCAGGATCACCAGGCCGTTCTGGCGGGCGTGGTCGGCGGACCGGTCCTGGCGGGCTCGCATCCGGCCGATGGCCACCGGATTCACGAACTCCAGGTGGCTGGGGTTGAAGCAGAGCGTGAGGTGAACGGTGCGGCCGTTGGCTGCGGTGCGGTCGGTGGAATGGCCGAGGTGGTACTTCACATCGCCGCGGCCCACGTGCAATTCGGGATCGAGGTCGGCGAACTCGCGGAAAATCCGCTGCGGGCTCTTCCCCATCACGTTGGCGAGCACGTTGAGCCGCCCGCGATGGGCCATCCCCAGCACGACGTCGCCGATCTCGTGCGTCGCCGCCCGCTCGATCGCCATCTCGACGAGCGGGATAAGGCTCTCCGAGCCCTCCAGCGAGAAGCTCTTGGCCCCGAGGAACCGCTTCTGGATGAACTCCTCGAACACCGCGGCCGTCGTCATCTGCCGGTAGATCCGCAGCTGCTGCTTGCGATCGAGCTGGATGCGGTTCTCGCAGCCCTCCATCCGCACCTGCAGCCACTGCCGCACCCGCAGGTCGTCCATGTGCATGAACTGCACGCCGATCGACCGGCAGTAGGTGTTGCGCAGCCGCTTGATGATCTGCCGCAGCGACATCGACTGCGGCCCCTCGATCGTGTCGGTCGAGAACGACCGGTCCATGTCGGCTTCTGTCAGGTGATAGAACTGCGGATCGAGTTCGGGCAGCCCGGGCCGCGGACGGCCCAGCGGATCGATCTCCGCCATGAGGTGGCCGCGCACGCGGTAGGCCCGCACGAGCTGATCGACGCGATCCTGCAGGAAGGCCACCCTCTCCTCGGAGGCGCTGCCGGTGGCCACCGGCAGCGGCAACGGCATCGCCTCACCGGCCGGGGCGTCTGGCAGCCGCACCGTGCCGGT
>JBIJCD010000236.1:0-5969 GCA_044344895.1 Pirellulales bacterium
GGTGTGCGACGACCCGCCGACCGACGACCAGCTTCGCGAGATCAATCGCACGATCGACAAGGTGACCAGGGACATCCAGGCCCTCTCCTTCAACACGGCGATCGCGCGGATGATGGAGTTCGTGAATTTCTGCACGCCGCTCGAGCGCCGGCCGCGGGCGATTCTGGAGCCGTTCGTGACGGTGCTGTCGCCGTTCGCGCCGCATCTCGCCGAGGAACTCTGGGAGATCCTCGGCCGACCGGCCCCGGCCTCGCTCGCCCCCTGGCCGGCCGCGGAATCACGCTGGCTGCACGACGACACGGTGGAGATCCCCGTGCAGGTCCAGGGGAAGCTGCGGGGCCGCGTGGTAGTGCCGGCGGGCGCTGATGCCGAGGCGATGAAGGCCGCCGCGGCTGCCGATCCGCGGATCGCGGAAATCCTGGCCGGCAAGGAGATCGCCAAGGTCGTCGCCGTTCCGGGCCGCCTGGTGAACTTCGTGCTTCGCGGCTGAGGCCGCGAAGCGCGGGCGGTCGAGTCGCCGTCCCGGCCGCGGAAAACCCCTTGCCGATTGGCGGTCCGCCGACGGTGTCCTAGCATTGGGATCCGGCGGAGAGTCCCGGGCGGCGCAGGAACCTGTCGGCATGAGCGTGCAACGTGTATTGGCCCTGGTGCTCGGCGGCGGTCGCGGCACGCGGCTGTTTCCCCTCACTCGCGACCGCTCCAAGCCGGCCGTACCACTGGCCGGCAAGTACCGCATCATCGACGTCCCGCTGTCCAACTGCATCAACAGCGGCGTCCAGCGGATCTACGTGCTCACCCAGTTCAACTCGGTGAGCCTGCACCGGCACATTCGCCGGACCTACACGTTCGATCCGTTCAACGGCGGCTTCGTCGAGATCCTGGCGGCCCAGCAGACGCTCGACAACGCCGGCTGGTACCAGGGCACTGCCGACGCCGTTCGTCAGAACCTCCGCTACCTTCAGCAGCCCGACATCCGGCACGTCCTCATCCTTTCGGGCGACCAGCTCTATCGCATGAACTACGCCGACATGCTGGCCACCCACATGTCGAGCCGGGCAGACGTGACGATCGCCGGCATCCCCGTGCACGAGGAGGCGGCGTCGGCGCTGGGCATCATGCGTTTCGACGGCCAGGGCCGGGTGGAGGGCTTCTTGGAGAAACCCCAGCAGCCGCGGGAACTGGAGATGGTACGGACCGATCCGGCCTGGATCGAGCGGCAGGGAATCCCCGCCCGGGGCCGCAGCCTGATGGCGAGCATGGGGATTTATCTTTTCGACCGCGACTGCCTGGTCGATCTGCTCACCAAGACCGACTACCAGGACTTCGGCCGCGAGGTCTTTCCCGCTTCGATCCGGGCCAAGCGGGTGCAGCTGCACCCGTTCGACGGCTATTGGGAGGACATCGGCACGATCCGCTCCTACTACCAGTGCAACCTCGACCTGGCCAGCCCGGCGCCGCCATTCGACATGGCGATGCCAGAGGCGCCGATCTACTCGCGCGGCCGTTTCCTGCCCCCGTCGCGAATCGACGGCGCCACCGTGCGGCACAGCCTGCTGTCCGACGGCTGCCTCGTGGAGGAGGGCGCGGTGATCGAGAACAGCGTGATCGGCGTGCGCTGCCGGATCGGCCGCGACGTCGTAATCCGTGACTCGGTGATCCTGGGCAACGACTTTTTCGAGACGGCCGACGACATCACCGCGAACACGGCGAAGGGCCTGCCGCGGATGGGCATCGGCGCGGGCACCGTGATCGAGCGGGCGATCGTCGACAAGAACGTGCGGATCGGCCGCGGCACGCGGATCGTGAACGACCACGGCCTGGAAACGTCGCCCGACAGTGACACCTTCATGGTGCGTGACGGCATCGCCGTCGTGCCCAAGGAAGCGGTCGTCCCCGACGGCTGGCGGCCCTAGACCGCATACGAACGTGGTGTAGCACCGGCTCGGGGGCGGCAGAAGTCTCCTGGCGGGATGACTTCGCACGTGCACTACGCCGCTCCGCATGCCTTGGGCGTGCGAAACCCTCCGCGCTCGTCGAGCTTTCGTCGATCCCGGCCGCTCAGCCCGCCGCCCGCCGTCGCGGCCGCCAGCCGGGCGTCTCCTCGAGCTGGGGAGCAGGCAGCGGTGGCGACGGCGGTTCGCCGGCCGCAGAGGCGGGAACTTCCGCAGGGGCCGCCGGGGTGTCGGGGCCGATCGCCGGCACAAAGGGCCGGGGCGGTGCGACCTGGTCGGCGACTTCCTCAGCGGGCGTGACTTCCGCGGCCGGAGGCTCGTCGGCCGCGGCCTCATCGGCGGCGGAAACGAGCACGGAGGTCTGCTGCGGCGCGGTGTCGGCCTCTTGGCCGATCACCGGCTCCGGCTCGCCGTCGGCGAGCACGGGGGTCTCTGCCGGCAGACCGTCGTTCTGCACCACCGGCGGCCAGGGCTTCGGCGCGGCGCTCAGCGCCAGGATTCCGCCGCTGCGGGCGCGGAAGTCATTTTGCGGGGGCGATCCGTTGGGAACCGGCCCCGAATAGTCGAACGGATCGGGGCAGATGGTACAGCCGCCGGAGGAGCACGCAGCCGCGATGATCAGGGCTGCCCAACCGCCACTGCGTGGCCCGATCCCCGGCTTCGTCGATGCTCGAGCCATGCGCACTCCCTCCGCAGCGGGCTGGCGGCCGACCGCGGCGTCCCACGACGGTCGATCCCGTCTGTGGACGTCTCGGCCACCACGCCCTCACCCCGCCATGTCCAGCGGCTGCTCCCACCCCAAGACCCCGCTCAATCTTTCGGATCCGGACGACCGGTTTCTGCAGAAAAACCGGCGCAGGCCGAACGTTCGGCTCCCATCCCGCCCGACAAAGCAGGTCCGCCGGCCCCGATCACCCGGCATCGAGCTGCACACCGAGCCGGGACATCAGGACCTTCATGTCGTCCCAGACGTCCCGCTTCGCCGCCGGATTCCGCAGCAGGTACGACGGGTGGTAGGTGCAGATCACCTGGGCCGACCGCCACGTGAACCACCGCTTCCGCAGCTTGCCGATCGTCTCGTCGGTCTGGAGCAGGGCCTGGGCGGCCGTCGTCCCCAGGCAGCAGATGAACTCGGGCTCGATGACCTGCAGCTGCCGCTCGAAATACCCGCGGCAATTGGCCGTCTCCTCGGGCGATGGGGTGCGGTTCTCCGGCGGCCGGCACTTGAGTACGTTGAGGATGTACACGTCGTCGCGGGACAGCGTGCAGGCCTCGATGATCTTCGTTAGCAGCTGGCCGGCACGGCCGACGAACGGCACCCCCGACGCGTCTTCGTCCGCGCCGGGAGCCTCCCCAAGGAAACAGAGCCGGGCCGTCGGAGACCCGGCGCCGAACACCGTCTGGGTACGGGTCTTCGCCAACTGCTGGCAGCGATCGCACCCGGCGACCTCTTCCCGCAGCACGGCGAGCAGACGCTCTCGCGCGTCAGCAGCCGAGGGTGCGGCCGAAGGCTGCTTCCGGCGGGCCCCCAAGCGGGCCTTCGGCAGCGCCGTGACGCCGGCCGCTCTCAGGCTCTCCAGCCGCTGCTTGAGCGCCCGGGGATTGTCCCGGGATGGCGATGTGCCGGACGTTCCATCCATGGTGCGGGGCGGCCGCGACGGCCACTCACAAGGCGCGGCGGAACCGCTTCGGTGCCCGGCCCTTGCCCAGGAGGGATGCCGATGACGGCTTCTTGGCCACGGGCGGCTGCGATTCCGCCGGCGCGGCCTCCCCGCCTGCCAACTCGGCACGGCTGCTCTCGCCGACGGGAAGCCTGGGCAGCTCCGTCTTGGGCCGGCGGTCGAAGGCCTCGAAGCCCGGGATTTCATCCCGCTTCAGGAGCCGCTCGATCCGCATCTCGATCCGTGTCAGCTGGGGACCTTCCTCCGGGCTCACGAAGGTGTAGGCCACGCCCTCGCGGCCCATCCGTCCCGTGCGGCCGACGCGGTGCACGTAGTCGTCGCAGAACTCGGGGATGTCGTAGTTGATGATGTGGGACACACCCGACACGTCGATGCCGCGGCCCACCACGTCGGTGGCCACGAGCACGCGAACGGTGCCGTCACGAAACTGCCGCATGGCCTTGTCCCGCGCCCCCTGCGACAGGTCGCCGTGGATGCAGGCGATGCTTTCGGGCCCGCCACCGGCGTGGCCGCGGCGTCGCGACAACCGCTCGTAGATCTTGTCCGTCCCACGCTTCGTTCTGCAGAAGACGATCACTTGCCTCGGCTGTTCTCGCTCCAAGAGCCGCTCGAGCAGGTCGAACTTACGCGTCGGCTCGACCGTGAAATAAAACTGCTCGATCGTCTCCACGGCCAGCTCGTTGACCGAAAAATCGAGGATCTCCGGATTCCGCATGTAGCGGGTGGCGAGCTTGGCCACGGGCGGCGGCACCGTCGCTGAGAGCAAGAGGGTCTGCCGGCTCTCCGGGCAGCGGCGCAGGATCTTTTCGATGTCGGGACGGAAACCGATGTCGAGCATTCGGTCCGCCTCGTCGAGCGTCACGATCTCGAGCCCAGAAAGCACGAGGGTGCCTCTGCTCATGTGGTCGAGGACGCGGCCGGGCGTCCCCACCACGACGGCCGGATGCTTCGCCAGCTTGTCGATCTGGCCTTTGAGGGGCTTGCCGCCGTAGACCGCGACGCAGTGGATCCGCGATCCGTGCGCGAGTTTTTCGAACTCGTCCCGCACCTGCACGGCGAGCTCACGGGTGGGCACGAGGACGAGCGCTCGGGGACCGCCGCCGCGGCCCGGTCGGCTGACGCATTCCAGGATCGGCAGCACGAACGACGCCGTCTTGCCCGTGCCGGTGCGGGCCTGCCCCAGCACGTCGACGCCGGTCAGGGCCCGGGGAATCAGTCCCGCCTGCACCGGCGTGGGGGTGGTGTAACCCGCCCTCTCCACGGCGGCCAGTGTGGCCGGCGAAAGGCCCATCGTCTGGAACCCACCGGTCGCTTCCCCACCCACCGCCGGCCCGTTCATCGGCGCCGCAGCCCGGTCACCACTGTCATGCACACCCACTCGAGTCTCTCTTTTTTGATCCGGAAGGCCGCGCGCTTGTCCGTGAGCTGGATCGGCGACCGCCCGCATTTCCCGCTGAAACTACCACGCCACGGTCGCCACGGCAAACGCCGCCCCGCGCATGACGCGAAAGCGGCCCTTCGCCAGCCGGCGCGGGGTGATGAGACAGTCCGCTGATCGACGACGGGCTAGCGGTCGAACAGCTTGCGGATCGCCCACACGGTGGCCGCGCGGCCGGCCCGAGCGATCGACCGCGTCAGGGGAATGCTCTTGGGGCAGACCGCGACGCAGTTTTGCGCATTGCCGCACATCTGAATGCCACCCTGCCCGGTGAGGGCCGACAGCCGCTCGTCGGCGATCATCTTGCCGGTCGGATGCCCGTTGAACAGCATGGCCTGGCTGACCGCGTGCGGCCCGACGAAGGCCGCGTCAAAGGCGGCGTTGCGTCGCTTCTCGAAATCCTGTGGGGTCTCGTCGTCTCGGCGCACCACCTCGATCTTGTTGAACTGCGGACAAGCCTCGACGCAGCAGCCGCAGCTGATGCAGGTCGCCAGCGGATAGGCGTCCTCCTGCTCTTCCGGGGAGATCCGCGGTCCGGGGCCGTGGTCGTAGGAGCCGTCCACAGGCACCCACGCCTTCACCCGCTCCAGCGAGCGGAACAGCCGCCGCCGATCGACCACCAGATCTCGGACCACGGGGAACTTCGACATCGGCCGCAGCTCGATCTCGTCGGGTGTCTCCTCGACGAGCTTGTCGACCAGCGCTGAGCAGGCCATCCGCGTCCGGCCGTTGATGAGCATGGTGCAGGAACCGCACACCTCCTCGAGGCAGTTGCAATCCCACGCTACCGGCGCCACCCGCCGGCCATCCTGCGACGCCGACGTCGCGGCGATCCGCTGCAGGACGCTGATGACGTTCATGTTGGGCTCGTAGGGCACCTCGAACCGCTCCCAGTAG
>JBIJCD010000239.1:0-5931 GCA_044344895.1 Pirellulales bacterium
AAGATGCCGGCGTGGTGCCGGTCTCCTGATCAGCTGGCCGGACGAGTGATGCGGCTGGCGTGGTCGATCCTCGCCGCCAGCGGCCTGGCTCTGGTCGTCGCGCTGCCGGTGGCCGCCGCACATGTTGCGCCGGGCGGCTGGTGGCTCGGGCTGTGCGGTATCATCCCGCTCGCAGCCGCGATCACAGCCTGGCGGAGCCAGTCGGCAGGCCGGCCCGATCGGGCGCTGGCGGCGGTCGCGCTGGCAGCCTGCCTGCTCGTCGCCTCGCTGGCGTCGGTCGGCGCGGAGTGGTTCAGTGCCGCCAACGGCGGTCGCCGGATCGTCGCGGCCCTGGGACCGCGTGCGGCCGACGCCCGGTGGGCCTACCTGTGGAATGTGCCGCCCAGCCTCGTGTTCTACGTCGGCGGCACGATGCAGAAGCTCGACACGGCCGCCGACGTCGCGGCTCACCTCACCGGGCACAAGCATTCGCTGGTCGTCGTCGACAGCCGCCAGGAATCACTCGTGGCCGCCGCGCTGCCGCCAGGCTGCGGCGTGATCGCGCGCATCTCGACCCTCTCGGCCGCCGAATACCTGTTGCTCGGCCCGCTGCCGCCCCGCGGCGCCGTCGATCCGCTCGCCTGCAACGACTGATCCGTCCGCTCGATTCGTTACCGACCTCACCCGCATCCGACACCGCCCACCGAGACGCCCACCCCGGAGCCGACCATGCCGGATCGCCGACACCTCGTCCTGGTCCTGATCGCCTCGATCGCGAGCCTCGCGGTCGGCACCGTCCCCATTCCCTTCTGGGACGAGGATGAACCTCGCTTCGCCGCGATCGCCAGCACGATGATGTCGACCGGCGACTGGATCGTGCCGATGTACAACGGCGAACTCGCGGTCGACAAACCGGTGCTGATGCACTGGGCCATGGCCGCCGCCGGCACGCTGTGCGGAGAATCGGAAATCGCCGCCCGGCTGCCAGCCGTGATCGCGACGCTGCTGACGGCGCTGGCCCTGCTGCGGGCCGGCACCCGCTGGTTCGATGCCACCACCGGCAGCGTCGCGGCGCTGGCGTTCGTGGGCTGCCTGCTGGTGGGCATCGAGGCGCACGCCGCGACCCCCGACGCGATCCTCACCTGCCTGACGGCGTGGGCCACCATCCTGTTCGCGGAGCCG
This sequence comes from Pirellulales bacterium, assembly GCA_044344895.1. Classification (GTDB taxonomy): domain Bacteria; phylum Planctomycetota; class Planctomycetia; order Pirellulales; family UBA1268; genus CAMCQY01. The sequence goes on from JBIJCD010000239.1 coordinate 1,162, forward strand.
CTGCTCGCGACGCAGTCGGATTCAACGGGACTGCCCCGGCTCTCCGGGCGGCGGGCCGCCCTCGTGGGCGGGCTCCTGGGCCTCGCGGTGCTCTGCAAGGGCCCGATCGGCTGTGTGGGTCCGCTGGCCGTTGTGCTGCCGTGGACGTGGTGGCTGGCGATGCACCGCCGACTCGGGACCGCTGCCAGCGGCGGCGACCGAAGGCCGCTCGCCACGCGGCTTGCCACGACGGCACTGCCGGCCGCCTGGGATACCCTGCGGACGTCCCGCATGTTCATCCTCTGCGCGGGGGTTCTGGCAGTGGCGGCGCCCTGGTACGTGGCCGTGTCGCTGCGGACCGACGGGGCCTGGCTGCACGGCTTCTTCTTCATCCACAACGTCGGCCGCTTCGTCGCGCCGATGGAGAAGCACAGCGGCAGCGTGCTGCTCCATCCGCTGGCGATGCTCGTCGGCTTCTACCCCTGGTCGTGCTTCCTCCCGCTGGCCGCCGTCGTGGCGGCGTGGCGTGTCGCCCGCACGACGGAGCCGTTCGGCTCCCGCGCCACGCTCGGTCTGGTGCTCTTCTGGATCGCCGTCTGGGTGGGCGGCTTCTCGCTCTCCGCGACGAAGCTGCCGAACTACGTGCTGCCCGCCTACCCGGCGGCGGCCCTGCTCGTGGCCGCGGTGGGAGTCCGGGCCGCACAGGGCGGCCGCTGGCCGCACCCGAGCTGGATGGCGGCCGGCGTGGCGTCGCTGGCCCTCGGCGGCGCGATCACGGCAGCGGTGGTGCTGATCGCGGGCCGCTTCGGCGTCGCCGACGCGGCCCCCGCGGCGCTCGTGGGCATCGTGCCGGTCGTCGGCTCCGCATGCCTGTGGTACTGGCGGCGCGAGCCGCTCCGCGCGATCGCGGCGTTGGCGGTGACGGGGCTCGTCTACACCGGCCTGGCGACGGGGCCCGCCGCGGCCTGCATCGCCCGCGCCAACGCCCTGCCGGCACTCGTGCAGGAAGCGCATCGCCATGCCGGTGGCCGCGCCCGGATCGGCACGTTTCCGCAGATCACGCCCAATGTCGTCTACTACGCCCACGGTCCGGTGACGGCCTGGCGGGAGCAGCAGCGCGAGGAAGCTCTGCGGTTCCTCGCCTCGGGACCGGACGCCGTTGTCCTCGTGCCCGAGGACCGGTTGGCGGAGCTTTCGGGCGGCTTGCCCGAGGGTGTCGGCGTGATCGGCCGCGGCCGGCCGCTGTTTCGTGAACAGGACTTCCTGCTCGTCGGCACCCGCGGGCACTCCGCGTCCCGTACGGCGGCCCTTGGGAGCTCCCCCCGATGACTCACCGCAGCGACGATCTCCAGCGAGTGGTCCTCACCTGCGACCGGCCGGCAACGCGGCCTGCCGGCCGGCGGCCGGGCGGCCTGCTTTCCGTCGTCGTGCCCTGCCACAACGAAGAGGCCGTGGTGGAAGCGACCCACGCACGGCTCGTGACGTCGCTGGCGGACCTGGGCATGGACGTGGAAATCGTCTACGTCGACGACGGCAGCCGCGACGCGACGCTCGCGCGACTCGAGGGGATCGCCGCCCGCGACCCCCGCGCGGTCGTCGTGGAGTTCTCCCGCAACTTCGGCCAGCAAGCGGCGATGTCGGCCGGCCTGGCGCAGGCCCGGGGCGACGCCGTGGTGGTGATCGACGCCGACCTCCAGGATCCGCCCGAGGTCATTCCGGAGATGGTCAGCGCCTGGCGGGCCGGTGCGGACGTCGCCTACGGCCGCCGCCGCTCCCGCGACGGCGAGACGCCTTTCAAGCTCGTGACCGCGAGCCTGTTTCACCGGCTCTTCGCGCGGCTCGTGCCCCATCCGATTCCGGTCGACACGGGCGATTTCAAGCTCATCGACCGCGCTGTCGTCGACGCCGTCTGTCGCCTGCCGGAAAAGCGCCGCTATCTGCGCAGCCTCGTTCCCTGGGCCGGGTTCCGGCACGAGCCGGTGTGGTATGACCGCCACCCCCGTGCTGCCGGAGAGACCAAGTATTCGGCCCGCAAACTGGCGATGCTCGCCGCCGACGCGCTGGTGATGTCGTCCGACGCTCCCGTGCGGCTCTCCTGGCTGGGGAGCCTGCTGCTTGTGATCGTGGGCCTCTCCGCCGCCGGCGTCGCCGCCTGGCCGCGACCCGGCCACGACGCCGGCCTGTCACTCGCGGCGGTCGTCGCCGTGGCGGCCCTCGTCGGAGCGGTGCAGACGGCGGCTGTGGCGATCGTGGGCGAGTACGTGGTCCGCATCTACCGCGAGGCGCAGGGAAGACCCACATGGGTCATCCGCCGCACGATCAACGCCGACGCTCCGGCCGAGTCACGAACCGGGCGGTCCAACCGCGCCGCCTGAGCCCCGGCCGATCGGCGGCCCGTCGTCAACCCGCCTTGGCGAGTTCCGCCTCGATGGTGCCGGTGAGCTTGCCGTCGTCGGGCGCGATGCCCGACTTGTAGCGGCCCACGATCCGGCCATCGCGGCCGATCAGGAACTTTTCGAAGTTCCAGCCGACCTCACCGGGCGGCGTGGCGCCCTCCGTGAGCGCCTTGTAGAGCGGCGCCTTGTCCGGTCCTTTGACGACGATCTTCGAAAACATGTCGAACGTGACGCCGTACTTCGACGAGCAGAACTGGGCGATCTCGGCATCGCTGCCCGGCTCCTGGGCGCCGAACTCGTTGGCTGGGAAACCGAGGATGACGAAGCCCTTGTCCTTATAGGTGTCGTAGAGCTTCTGCAGGCCGGCGTACTGCCCCGTGTAGCCGCACCTGCTGGCGACGTTGACGATCAGCACCACCTTCCCCTTGTAGGCGGAGAGGTCGACTGGCGTGCCGTCGATCTTCTTCATCGAACCGGCCAGCGGCGACGCCGACTCCGCCCGAGCGACGGCGCTCGTGAAGAGCGAACCAGAGGCGAGTGCCACGATCGTCATCAGCAGCATCTTCGACGGCATGGGGAGAACTCCTGGGGCTGGAAAACGGGCGGGGAAGACGGAAGAAACCGACCGACGTTCCGTCGCGAAGTATTCTATCGGCAGCCGGATGCACGGACACCCCGCCAAGGCGAGGCCCGTCAGTTCACGCCAGCGGCCCGGCGGCGACCACGTCGGCACCGGCCTGCTCGGCGTAGGCCGCGAAATTTTCGCGGAACCTGGCCGCAAGGCTGCGGGCCGCCCGCTCCCAGGCGGCCTCGTCGCTCCAGGCCCGCCACGGCGTGAGCATCCGGTCGGGCACCCCCGGCACCGCCGCGACGGCATCCAGGCCGAACACCGGGTCGCGGACGACCGGCGCGTCGTGCAGGCGGCCCGAGTGGATGGCGTCGATGATCCGCCGCGTCGCAGCCAGGTCGATCCGCCGTCCCTGCCCGTAGCCGCCCCCCGTCCAGCCGGTGTTCACGAGCCAGGCCTGGGCGCCGTGCCGGGCGAGCTTCTCGGCGAGCAGCCGGGCATACACCGCCGGATGCCGCACCAGGAAGGCCGCGCTGAAACAGGCCGAAAACGCGATCTGCGGCTCGACCACGCCCATTTCCGTGCCCGCCACCCGGGCCGTGTAGCCGGACAGGAAGTGGTACATCGCCTGCTCGCGTGAGAGCCGGCTCACCGGCGGCAGCACTCCCGAGGCGTCGCAGGTGAGAAAGATCACGTTCCGGGGGTGGCCGGCGACGCAGGGCACCTTCGCGTTGGCGATGTATTCGATCGGATAGGCGGCCCGCGTGTTCTCGGTGATGGCGCTCGACTCGAAGTCGACGGTCCGGGTCGCCGCGTCGTAGACGACGTTTTCCAGGACGGTGCCGAAGCGGATGGCCGCGTAGATCTCCGGCTCCTGGGCCGCCGACAGGTGGATGCACTTCGCGTAGCAGCCCCCCTCGACGTTGAAGATGCCGCCGTCGCCCCAGCCGTGCTCGTCATCGCCGATGAGCCGCCGGGCGGGATCGGCGGAGAGCGTGGTCTTGCCCGTGCCCGAGAGGCCGAAGAACAGCGTGACATCCCCGGGGCCGCCCTCGTTGGCGGAGCAGTGCATCGAGAGCACGCCCCGCCCCGGGAGCGTCCAGTGCATCATCGTGAACACGCCCTTCTTCATTTCACCGGCGTACTCGGTGCCGAGGATCACCTGCTCGCGTCGCTCCAGCGACAGATCGACGCTCGTGCGGCTGGTCATCTGGGCCGTGAGCGGGTTGGCGGGAAACTGCCCGGCGTTGTAGATGACGTAGTCGGGCACGCCGAACCGCTCGAGTTCGTCGAGGGTGGGGCGGATCAGCATGTTGTGCATGTACAGGGCGTGGTAGGCCCGGCTGCACAGCACCCGCACCTTCAGCCGGCAGGCCGGATCCCAGCCCGCGAAGCCGTCGCACACGTAAATCTGGTCGCGGGTGTTGAGGTAGTCGATGGCCCGCTGCCGGTTGAGCAGGAAGGTGTGGTCGTCGATGGGATGGTTCACCGGCCCCCACCAGACGTCCGCCTGGGACTCGGGCGCGCGCACGACGTGCTTGTCCTGCGGGCTGCGGCCGGTCTTGGCGCCGGAGCGGATGGCGATGGCGCCGCTGGCCACGATGCCCGCGTGCTCGCGAGTGACGGCATCCTCGTAGAGGCGGGCCGGCGGCGCGTTGCGCACCACGACCGGCACGGTGATCTCATGCGCCGATAAGTCGACGTGCACCGGCATCGGTTTCTCCGGGAATCGGGTCGGGCAGCGGCGGCCGCCGAGGAACGGGGGCGACGGCCGGGGCGGGCGCCGGGGCCGGGCGCCACGCTGGGCCGAAGGAGAGCCACGCCGCG
>JBIJCD010000384.1:0-3750 GCA_044344895.1 Pirellulales bacterium
GCCCGCACGTCGCCGTCCTTGTAGACGCGGTGGCCGAAGCCCATCACCACCCGCTTGGCGGCGAACTGCTCGTGCACCCAGGCCTCGGCGCGATCGGCCGAGCCGATGGACGTGAGCACTTCGAGCACCTTCTCGTTGGCCCCGCCGTGCAGCGGCCCCTTGAGCGCGCCGATCGCGGCGGTGATGCCCGAGTGCATGTCGGACCCGGTGGAGACCACGGTGCGGGCGGTGAAGGTGGAGGCGTTGAATTCGTGCTCGGCGTAGAGAACGAGCGTCGTGCCGAAGATGGCCGCTTGCTGTGGTGACGGGGCGTGACCGGTGAGCCGCTGGAGCAGTGCCGACGCGATCGGGCCGTCGGGCCAGGCCGCGATGCCGCGTCCGGCGGCGAGATCCAACCAGGCAGCCAGGAGGGCGGGCACCTGTCCGAGCAGCCGCTCCGCCTGGGCGAGCAGCTGGTCCCGCGAGCCGGGCAGATTGTCCTGCTCCACCTGGCCGAGGATGCTGACGCCGGTGCGCAGGGCATCCATCGGCGCGGCCTGCGGGCAGGCGGCGGCGAGCCGCCGGAGAGCATCGGTGACGGCCGGATCGAGCGCCCGAGCCGCGGCGTGCACGCGTGCGGAGAATGCCCGCAGTTCGGCAGCCGTGGGCAGCTCGCCGTGGAGCAGCAGGTAGGCCACCTCCTCGAAGTCGCCGGCTCGGGCCAACGGTTCGATGGCGTAGCCGCGGTACCGGAGGTCACCCTCCAGCGAGCAGATGGCCGTGCGTCCGGCGACGACGCCTGCCAGGCCGCGGGCGAATTCGCCCGCAGCCGACGAGGTGGACGTTGCTGATGAGGCAGCTGCGGCTGTCATGGGCGTGTTCCTGGAGACGGTTTCGCAGGTGTGGAGGCCGCGGCGGACCAGGCCTCCGGATGGGCCGGGTCGTAGTCGAGCAACTCGTAGAGTTCGGCGCGGGTCTGCATGAGGTCGAGCAGGCTTTCCTGGGTGCCCTCGTCGGCCAGCATGCCCAGGGCGGCTTCCATCGCCTTCATCGCCACCCGCAGCAGTGTCACGGGATAGAGCGCGGCCGAAAATCCCAGTGTCGCCAGGTCGTCGATCGACACCAGCGGCCCGACTCCGAATTCCGTCATGTTGGCCAGAAGCGGCGTGCCGCTGGCGGCGAAATCTCGCCCCACACGCGCGAATTCGTCACGGCCTGCCAGCGCCTCCGGAAAGAGCCAGTCGGCGCCGGCGTCGCGGTAGGCGTGGAGCCTCCGCAGGCACTCGTCCATGCCGGTCACGCCGCGGGAGTCGGTGCGGCCGATGATCACCGTGCTCGGATCGCGGCGGGCACCGACGGCCGCAGCCAGCTTCTCGCACATCTCCGTCGCATCGATGAGCCGTTTGCCGGCGAGATGACCGCACCGCTTGTCGGCCGGCTGATCCTCCAACTGGATGGCCGCCGCCCCGGCCTCCTCCAGCCGCCGCACGCACTCCGCGACGTGCTCGGGACCGCCGAAGCCGGTGTCGGCGTCGACGACCAGCGGAATCGCCACCGACCGCGACAGCAGCCGCGTCTGCTCAGCCAGTTGCTCCAGCGTGAACAGGCCGATATCGGGAATCCCGAGCGTTCCCGCGGAAAACGCCGCCCCGGAGAGATACGCCGCGGAGAATCCTTCCCGCTCTATCAGCCTCGCCGCCAGGGGAAACGGGGCACCGACGATGGCGATCGTCGATCCAGCCACCGCCTCCCGCAGCAGCCGTCCGCTGCCGTGCGGCGGCTGGGGCAGAAGGGCCGATGCCACAGGGCCGGCGGGACGAGGCAAGTCGGGGGTAGGCATCGGCGTGCGGTATCCTCAGGAGGGAACGTGGTGGCGGCAATGGCGCGTGCATCGTGCGCGAGCGACCAGTCAGCCCCCACGACCGGGCGCGAGGCCCGTGAGGTTATAGGTGCGGAACATGCCGCGGAAAAGCGACGCCGTGAATCGGCCTGACTCGTGGAGCGGCGGGGGCTTCCGCGGCTGGCTCGGCGAAGTGCTGGCGACGCTTGCCGTCTTCGCGGCCGCCGGCTGCTGGCCGGTACCGGACGTCAACGAGACGGCATACCTCACGAAGGCCCGCCACCATGCCGACCCGTCATGGGGGCAAGGCGACTTTTTCCTGGAAACTCCCGACGCCCACGGCATCTTCTACGTGCTGATGGGGCCGCTGGCGGCGGCGCTGCCGCTGGAGCAGGCGGCGTGGATCGGCCGCTGGGTGGGCTGGCTGGCGGTGGCTGCGGGGTTCCGGCACGCCGTCGTGCCGTTGCTGGCCCCGTGGTGGCCGCGGCTCCTCGCCGCCGCCCTCTTCTCGCTGGCCCTGCGGCACACGACCGCCGCCGGCGAGTGGGTGCTCGGGGGCTGCGAGTCGAAGGTCTTCGCCTGGGCGCTGGTGCTCGTCGCCGTCGGCGAGATCGGCCGGGCGCGTGTGCCGTGGGCGGTGCTCGCGCTCGGCGCGGCTACGGCGCTCCATCCGCTCGTCGGGGGCTGGGGGATGGTCGCGTTGGTCGTCGCGATGTCGATGCCCGTGGGCCATCCGCGCGGGGTCGCGCGGATGAAGCCGGATGACCTGGCTGGAGCGCTGGCGATCAGCGTCGGCCTCCTGCTCGCCGCCGCCGGTCTCGTGCCGGTGCTGGGGCTCTCCGGCGGCGCCGATGCGGCGACTCGGGCCGAGGCCGCACGCATCTACGTGGTGGAGCGTCTTCCGCATCACCTGCTCGTGCGGACGTTCGCCGACGGCTTCGTGGCCCGGCACGTGCTTGCGATCCTGGTGTGGTGGCTGCTCGTGGCGGCACGGCCGACCGCCCCGTCCGCGGTGCAGGACGCCCGCAGCCGTTGCAATGGCTTCGTGACGGCGACGCTGCTGGTCTCGCTGGCCGGGTGCTTGATCTCCCTGGCGGAACGATGGAGTGCAGACGTCGCCTACCGGCTGCTGCGGTTTTACTGGTTCCGTCCGGCGGACGTGATGGTGCCGTTCGGATTGGCCGTGGCGGCGGCCGCCGCGGTCGGCGACGGGGCCCTGCTGGGCCGGCTCGTGCCGCTGCGGCCCGCCGTGGTGCGCGGGCTTCTCCTGACGCTGCTGTGCCTCGACCTCGCTCATGAAAGCCGTCATTGGCCGCTGCCGGGCCGGACGTCCCTGACGGCCCGCAGCGACGGCAAACTGGACGCAGCGGCCTGGCTGGACGCCTGCGACTGGATCGCGGCGCACGTGCCGGCCGATGCCTGCGTGCTCACGCCCCGCGGCGCCGCCAGCCTCACCTGGCGTACCGGACGCCGCGAGGTGGTGGGCTGGAAGAACAGCCCGCAGGATGCAGCGTCACTGGTCGAGTGGCGGCAGCGGATCGTCGACTGCTTCTCGCGGGACGGCGGATTCGCGAACATGGAACGGTCCACTGCAGCGATTGGCGCGGAGCGGATGCGGCTCGTGGCGAGCAAGTACGGTGCGACGCACGCGATCGTGCCGCTCGACCTGCCGGCGGGTGCGGACCTGCCATTCGAGCGGCTCTACGCCAACCGCGGGTATGCGATCCTCCGCCTGACACCGGACTGAGCCGGCCCGTGACCACCCCACGAGTGTTCGATCCATGTCTGACCGACCCATGACCGACCCACACGCTTCCTCTCGCGCGGCGGCGCCCGCGGTCCGGTCGCCGGTCGCGGCCGTCGCCTTCGACCTCGACGGCCTGCTCGTCAACACCGAGGAGCTCTACCAGGACGTCGGCACAGAGCTGCTG
>JBIJCD010000396.1:0-3602 GCA_044344895.1 Pirellulales bacterium
CGAGCCAACGGCCATCCCTGGCCCGTTGGCTCTGACACAAGCTCGCCCTCCAGGCGAGCAACCCGATTCACGAGCCAACGGCCATCCCTGGCCCGTTGGCTCTGACACAAGCTCGCCCTCCAGGCGAGCAACCCGATTCACGAGCCAACGGCCATCCCTGGCCCGTTGGCTCTGACACACACTCGCCATGCAGTGCAACATCGACCGCCGCGGCCGCACACTTCGCACCTCGATGGGCGTCATCACCGACCTCATCGGCACCGGCCTGATCCTCGCCTGGGCCCTCGGGGCACTGCCGGACGTCTGGGCCCTGTGGGCCGGCATCGCGGCCATCCTCGGCGGGGCCTTCATGATTTTCGAGGGAGTCAACGGCTGGTGCGTCGTGCGGGCCATGGGCTTCAAGACGCCGATCTGACGCCGGCCCCTGCCATCCCGGCCCCGCCGTGAACCGCTCCAAATGGCCTCGGGAACCCGCGGGCTCGCAAACGCGGGCACCACGGTTCCCGGCGATCCAAGGGCGATTTTCCCCGGCGGTTGTACAGCCGCTTTCGGCCTGACTATCGTCGACGAACAGGCAGCGGTCCAAAAACTGGAGCCGCGGCGGATCGGCACCTATAACCCGTTCAGGACCGCTGCGGCCGATTTCATGCTCGGCAGCCAATGTGGCTCGCCCGTTGGTGCACGCAGGTGGGCTGCCTGCTGCGAGCCGTACCCTCCCCACCACGCTCCCCGCGTGCCCGACACCATGTGGCGATACAACCATCCGCGCGGCAGTGCGGCAGACCGCCGCCGACGGCCGTCCGGCCTCGGTGGCTGCGAGCGGCTCGAGACCCGGCTCGCGCTGGCGGCGGCGCCGCTGCCGTTCGTCCAGTCGATCAGCCTGGCGGGCATCGGTTCGGCCGCGAATTCGCTGGCATGGAAAGTCGCCTTCAGTGAGCCCGTGACGGGCGTCGACGCGGCGGACTTCAAACTCGCCTTGTCCGGAGTGACGGCGACGACGCCGCTCACGGTCACCGGCAGCGGTGCGGCCTACACGGTGACGGCGGGTGACGTCGCGGGCAGCGGCACCATCGGCCTCGACCTCGTCGATGACGGCAGCATCCGTGACCTCTCGGGCAATCCGCTGGGCAAACCCGGCGCCGTGTCGTTCTCGTCGCAGACCCGGCAACTCGCGGTCGGCTCCGGCCCGATCTCCGTGGCGGTCAGCGATGTCAACAGCGACAACGCATCCGACCTGATCGTGGCCAACTACTTCGGCAACTCGGTGAGCGTGCTCCTCGGCAAGGGGGACGGCACCTTCTTGCCGCAGTCGCAGACCGCCTGCGGAACGGCGCCCATCGCCGTCGCCGTCGGCGACTTCAACGGCGACGGCAAGCCGGATCTGGCCACCGCGAATTACTTCGGCAACTCAGTGAGCGTGCTCCTCGGCAAGGGGGACGGCACGTTCGCTCCCCAGCAGTCGTTCGCGACGGGGGCGCGGCCCGTCTCCATCGCCATCGGCTTCTTCGACGACAACGCCACGGCCGATCTCGCCGTGGCCAACAACGACGATGGCACGCTGGGCATCCTGCTCGGCACGGGCGACGGCGGCTTCGGGTCGCAACGGGCCTTCTTCGCGGGCAGTAATCCGACCTCGGCGGTCGTCGGCGACTTCAACAGCGACCTGCAAGACGACGTCGCGGTCGCCAGCTACGGCACCAACGCCATCCTCGTGATGGCCGGCCAAGGTGACGGCACCGTGGCGTTGACGAACGTCTACCCCGCCAACCCGCTGTACGGCAACGTCGAGGCCGCCGCACAGTCGCCGCGGCTGTACGCCACCAAAGGGTCGCCGTGGGCCATCGGGCTCGGCGACGTCAACGGCAACGGCCGCCGCGACATCGTCTCCGCGAACGCGGGTACGAGCACGCTGGCCGTTCTCCTGGGATCAGGGGCGGGCACGTTCCAGCCCTTGTCACAGCAGGCCGCCACCGGCACCAATCCCCTGGCGGTCGTCGTCGCCGATGTCAACGCCGACGGCAGGGCGGACGTCCTCGTCACGAACACCGGCAGCGACACGCTGGGCGTGCTCGTCGGCAACGGCACTGGGAGTTTCCAGCCACAGCAGGCATTCGCCACCGGCCGGTCGCCGCGGGCCGTCGCGGTCGCCGACTTCGACGGTGACCGGAAACCCGACGTCGTCACGGCCAGCTTTTCCGACAACACGCTCGGCGTGCGGTCGGGAAATCTGACGGGCGGCTTTACGGGCATGGTCGCCAGGGTCGACACGGTCGCCCCGACCCTGTCGATCACCGCCAGCCCCACGTCGTTGCGGGCGGGACAGTCGGCGACGATCACGTTCACGCTCAGCGAGAACTCGACGACGTTCGCCCTCGCCGACGTCGTGGCCACGGGGGGCACGCTGTCGGCATTCGCGGGATCGGGCAAGTCGTACAAAGCCACGTTCACGCCTGCGGTCGACTCCACGGCTGCCGGCACGATCTCCGTCGCCGCGGCCACGTTCACCGACGAGGCCGGCAACGGCAATCTCGCCGCGTCGCTGGCCCCGCCGCTCGTGATCGACACGGTGCTGCCGACCGTGGTGATCACGACCGCGGCCGCGTCGCTGAGGACGGGACAGTCGACGACGGTCACGTTCACGCTGTCGAAACCGCCCCGCAGCTTTTCGCTCGCACTCGTCGCCGCCAGCGGCGGCAGACTGTCGGGATTCAAGGCCGTATCGAGCACGGTCTACACCGCGACGTTCACCGCTGGGTCAAACACTGCGAGCAAGGGCCGGATCTCGGTCGCCGCCGGGCGATTCACCGATGCGGCCGGCAACCGCAACGTCGCCAGCAGCCTCGCCAGCCCGATCAGCATCCTCCCGTGAAGGCCGCCGCTACCTGCCGTACGGCCGCCAATCGCGGGCGGCCGGGATGACCCGCACCCGATCCGCGTTGCCAAGCCGCTCGTAGACACTCTTCGTCCACGCAAAGGCCGGGGGCATCGGGCCGATGAACGTGATCGGCCGCGGATACACCAGCGCCAGGTTCTGCGGCAGGTCGCCCACCCGCAAAACGCCCAGCAATTCGGCGGTACCGGGATCGGCGTGCGTTTCCGGAGGGGTTTCCAGGACGACCTCGCTGACGTCGGGATCGAGGATCGCGGCATAGATGGCCAGCGCGGCCGTCGCACCGCGGCCGTGAACCACGGTCGGTCCCGCGGTGGCATCCCGACGCACGAGCGCGATGCCGGAGAGCAGGTCAGCCACCTGGCGTTCCGGCAGCGTGTGCCCCAGCAGCGGATAGACACGCCGCAGCGACCAGAGATACCCCGGCCCCACCGACGTAGCGGCGGTGTTGCGCACCTCGACGACGGCGGTGGGAAACGCAGACGACAAGCTGGGCCGCGACGAACCGCCGCCCGCGAACGTGCTGCGCTCATCGGGCTGGGCGCTCGAGACGACGATCGGCGGAGCATGCGAGACGCTGACGGCGGGCCGACGTGTCTTCATCGCCAGCGTGAGCCCGTCGGTCGTGTCGAAGACCAGCGTGCCGTAGATGTCGTCCTGCGTAGCCCCGTCGTGCCGCGTCTCCCGCACCTGCGGAGCGATCCTGTCCGGC
>JBIJCD010000240.1:0-5910 GCA_044344895.1 Pirellulales bacterium
CACGCGCAGCCAGTCCTCGATACGGCGCGCCTTCCTCTTCGAGAGCGTGATCAGCCCCCGCTGCTCCTCGACCTGCCCGTCCTCGAACTCCTCGAGCAGCACCTTGACCACGTCGCCGACCTGCGGAGGCGGCTCGGTCTCATCCCACTCGTTGCGCGGGATGTGGCCCTCGCTCTTGTACCCCACGTCGACGAGCACGAACTCGTCGTCGACCCGCAACACCTTCCCCTCGAGCACCGAGTTGACCGCCAGCGTGGAGGTGCCGACGGAGTATTCCCCGGCGTCGGCCCCAGCCATGGCGAGTTCCAGTTCCTGATTGAGTTCTTCTCCGAGTTCGAGTTCGCGATTGAGGGTGCGGGTGACCCGGCGTGGGGGGGTGTGGGGCAAACGGGGTGGGAGGAAAGGGACGCTCGGGCCACGGTTGGAACGGACCACGGAGTGTATCAGCCCGCACACGGCCGAACAATCGAGCGTTTTTCCCCGCCTGCCCCAGATCTCCCGATCGGCAGGGCGGCTCCGGGTCGCGAATCACCCCCCAGGGCTGGACGATGAGAACCTTCATGAGCGTTTTGAAGTCGGCCGTTTCGCCGTCGCCACAGTTCCTGCGATCCGTCACCCGCATCGGCATCGCGGCCCTCCTCTGCGGCAGCGCCGCGCTCGACGCGGCGGCGGCCCGCGGCCAGTTCGTCCAGGCAGAGGCCGCCTCCGCCGCCCCCACGCTCGGTGACGCCCGCGTGCAGAAGTACCGCGTCGGGGTGCGTGTCCGGGCTCAGGCCGGCCGCTGCCGCGACGTCTACGCCACCATGCCGGTGCCGACCGACTGGCCGGAGCAGAAGGTGCAGATCCTGCAGGAGGACGTGTCGCCCGACGTCCGCGGGCTGCGGTACCGAACGCTGCCCGGCGGGGTGAAGCAGATGATCGTGGAGATTCCCGATCTGCCGGCCGGCGAGACCGCGCATGCCGTCGTCCTGTTCGCGCTCGAACGCTCGGCCATCGTCGCCCCCGCCGACCCGTCTGCACTGACGGTGCCGGAGAAGCTCGAGCGCGATCTGCGGGTCTACCTCGGACCGAGCCCCTACATCGAGACGCGGCACGCGAAGATCATGAAGCTCGCGAAGGAGGTGACGGCCGACCTGGAGGGCTGGCGGAAGGTCGAGGCGATCTACGACTCCGTCCGCAGCAAGGTGGAGTACCGCAACGGCGAACTGAAGGGGGCGGCGCGGGCGTTGGCCGACGGCTGGGGCGACTGCGAGGAACTCACCTGCCTGTTCATCGCCATGGCCCGCGCCGAGGGCATTCCGGCCCGCACCGTGTGGGTGGAGGGGCACTGCTACCCCGAGTTCTACCTCGTCGATGCCGACGGCCGGGGCTGGTGGTACCCCTGCCAGGCCGCCGGCACACGGGCGTTCGGCGGCATGCCAGACCAGCTGCCGATTCTGCAGAAGGGGGATGCGTTCCGCGATCCTGACCGTCCCGCCAAGACGCTCCGCTACGTCTCGGAGTTCATCAAGGGATCGGGCGCCGGCGGCGGCTCGCCGCAGGTCACGTGGATTCGCGAGGGCGCCTGACGGCTCGGCCAGGTCACTCGATGCCGGGCACGGCGGCGAAGGCCTCGTCGACGATCGGCCGACCGAAGGCGTCCTTCGCCACGGGTGTGAACCACCGCGGCACGATCGGCAGGCCGGCCTCCTTCCAGGCGGCCTCCAGCCTGTCGCCCGCCAGCTTCACGATCCGCTCCCGGCCGCGGCCGGCCAGCGTGGAGCGGTCGGCCCACGGCGTCACGGGACCGTCGAAGCCGGCGTTCTTCGCCTGCACGAGCACGGCCGCCATCGGGATCGCGCCGCTGTCGCCCGGCATGAGCCGCTGCGTGTGCACGAGCTCGGCGGCGGGCACCTCGCGGGGCGCGTCGGAGAGCCGCACCTCGACGATCCTGCCCTTCGGCACCTTGGCGATCATCTCCAGCGGCTCCCCGGTGACGTGCAGGGCCCAGGAGTCGACCACCGCGCCGATCCGCGGGTGCGACACCGCCAGAAGGCCGACCAGCCCTTCGAACGTGTGGATGAACTGGTGAGCCTTCTCAGCGCGGGCCTCGGTCTCGGGCGTGACGGCCAGGCCGAGCGAGATGCCGTGCTTGTCGAGCATCCCGCCCAGGGTGTCGAGCCGCGTGCGGTGCAGCTCGAAGAAGTCTTTGAAGGCATGCTCGTCGGAGGCCGGGGCGATCGTCGCCACGGCGCGGGTGGCTTCGGTCGCCTGCGCCAGCTCCAGCCGCTGCGGGAGGGCGGCCAGCTCGGCCTTGAAGGTGGCCTCGTCGCCGCTGATCGTCACGGGCAGCCTGAACACGCCGCACTTCAGCCGGGCGCTGACCATCAGCCGCCGTGCGTGCGTCACGCCGAAGGCCTCCGCCTGCTGCTGAAAATCGATCAGGTCGATGTCCATCGCGTCGAAGCCGAACGAGAGCGCCAGCTCGATGAGTTCGCTGGGACGTCCAGAGAGCGGCAGGCCGAACGTGCTGAGGTTGCGAAACATCGAGGGAGGAATCTCCTGCTGGGGGAAGAAGGCGTGCGCGAAAGTTTCCGGGCCTCAGAGTATGCCCGACCGCGGCGGGTTTTTGAAGCCGGGGCCGCGGGGCGGTGAGAATTCGGGCCGGCGCCGGCGCGTCATGGCGGTGCGTTGCAACGGGCCGGCCGGCAAGGATGATGGAGCTTCGTCGACCGCCGCTTCGCGGCGGCGCGTCCATTCGCCCGCCGCGTGCCCCCCAATGACCATCCTCGAGTCGCTCGTGCTCGGCGCGGTGCAGGGGCTGACCGAGTTCCTGCCGGTCTCGAGCACCGCCCACCTGCGGCTCGTGCCGGCCCTTCTCGGCTGGCCCGACCCGGGCGCCGCCCTGTCCGCCGTGCTGCAGTGCGGCACGCTCGCGGCCGTGTGCGCGGCGATGCGGCAGGATATCGGCCGGCTCGCGACCGGCCTGTGGCGCGGCGTGCGCAGCGGGCGGCCGCTGGCGGTCGCCGACTCGCGGCTGGCCATCATGATCGTCGTGGGAACGCTGCCGATCGTGGCGGTGGGCTTCGCGGCCCGCCACCTGATCCGCGGCGAAGCACGGCGGCTGGAGGTGGTCGCCGCGGCACTCGTCACGGGGACGGTGCTCATGGCGGTGGCCGAACTCGTGGCCGCGGGGCGACGGCCCGGCCGCGACGGCCTGGAACGCGTCGGATTTCGCGACGGCATGACGATGGGCCTCGCGCAGGTGCTGGCGCTGGTGCCGGGCATGTCGCGCAGTGGCGTCACGATCTCCTCCGGAATGCTCGCCGGACTCGACCGCACCACCGCCGCGCGGCTCTCCTTCCTCCTCTCGCTCCCCGCCGTGGCGGCTGCGGGAATGCTCGAGGCCTGGCAGCAGCGGCACGAGATCTTCGGTTCACCGGAGGCGGCCGGTGCCGCGGCGGTCGGCGTGCTCGCAGCCGCCGTCGTCGGCTACGCCTCGATCCGCTGGCTGCTGCGGCTGCTGACGGGCAGCACGCTGTGGCCGTTCGTCTACTACCGGCTGGCGGTCGCCGCGGCACTCGCGGCGTCGCTGGCGGCGGGCGTGCTGGAGCCGATCGCCGATGCCGCACGGTGATCCCGCGCCGCGGCGGTGCGGCCGGGCTCGAGGTCGGCGAGGTTCATGCCCAAACGCTTGAGCTTCTTGTAGAGCGTGGTGCGGTTGATGCCCAGCGCCCGGGCCGCGGCGTCCCGCCGCCAGCCGTGCCGCTCGAGCGCCTCGAGGATCAGCTGCCGTTCCGGCTGGGCGAGGCAGTGCTTGAGCGGACCGTCAGCGGCGGCCCCGAGCCGGCCGGCCGCCTCGCCCCCGCCGGCCAGCCTCACGGCCGGCGGCAGATCGCCCGGCTCGATCCAGGAACTGCGACCGAGGCAGGCCGCGAACTCCACGGCGTGCTCCAGTTCGCGGACGTTGCCCGGCCAGCGGTGCCGCCCGAGCAGTTCGAGCGCCGCCGGCGAGAAGCCCTCGATCTCGCGGCCTCCCCGCGCCTTCTGGGCCGCCAGGAAGTGGCCCGCGAGCAGCGGGATGTCTTCGACCCGCTCGCGCAGCGGGGGCATGTCGATCGTCAGCACGTTGACCCGCCAGAACAGATCGGCGCGAAATCGGCCCGCGGCCACGAGTCCGCCGAGGTCTTCGTTGGTGGCCAGGATCACCCGCGCGTCGACGGCGTGCGTCCGCGAGCCGCCCACCGGCTCGAACCGCAGATCCTGCAGGACGCGCAGCAGCTTCACCTGCATGGCGGCCGAGGCGGTCGCGATCTCGTCCAGGAAGATGCTGCCGCCGTCGGCCTGCAGGAACTTGCCGTCCCGGTCGCTCGTGGCGCCGGTGAACGCGCCGGCGACGTGCCCGAAGAGCTCGCTCTCGAGCAGTGTCTCGCTCAGGCTGCCGCATGCCACCTCCACGAACCGGCCGGCGCGGCGGCGACTCGCCCGATGGATCTCGCGGGCCAGCAGCGACTTGCCGGTGCCGCTCTCGCCGGTGATCAGCAGCGTGGCTGGCGCGTCGGCGAGTCGCCCGGCCAGGTCGAGGACGCGGCGGATCGCCGCTGACGAGCCGAGCATCCTGGGGGCGTCGTGGGCGGCGGCCCGCGCCTGCCCGGCGGCGATGGCGTCGCGTACGGCGGCCAGCAGCTCGTCGTCGCGGATCGGCGCGGCGACGAAGGCGTCCGCGGTGGAGGCGGCGGCCAGCGTCGCCGCGGAGGCGGCGGTCGCCATGATGACGAGGCCGGTGTGGGGCCGGGAGACGTGCAGGCTGGCCGCGATCCGGGCGGCCCCGTCGTTGGGCAGGTGGCCGTCGATGATGCAGGCGTCGTAGCGGCCGCGGCCGAGCAACGCGAGCGCCTCGTCGCCGCTGCCGGCGGCGCTGGCATGCCAGCCGAGGCCGCAGAGCCACCGGGCCGTGTTGGAGGCGACGCGGCGATCGTCGTCGACGACGAGCAGCCGGCCGGGGCCTGGGTGACAGTCGACGGCTGTGGCGTGCCGGATCATGGGCGGTTCCTGAGGAAGGCGGGTCTCCTCAAGTTCCTAGGTCGCGGATTGGCGACGTCAAAGTCGC
This sequence comes from Pirellulales bacterium, assembly GCA_044344895.1. Lineage (GTDB taxonomy): Bacteria > Planctomycetota > Planctomycetia > Pirellulales > UBA1268 > CAMCQY01. The sequence goes on from JBIJCD010000240.1 coordinate 5,090, forward strand.
CGCAGGGCGACAATCCTGCCCCATCGGCAGCGACCGGCCGGCACAACCCGCACCACCGGCATGATCGGCCGCGCGACCCGCTACGAGGCTGGCGACAGGGAGCGGCGGCTCAGTTCTCGTCCAGTGGCGAGCCGGGCTGCCGGTCGCGGTCGCCGTGGCGGCTGTCGCCGAGGGCGACGGCGTCGGCGATCCGGTCTGCGGCCGGGCCGAGCAGGATCTCCCGGTTCTCGAACAGCGACTCCGGGTCTTGGTCGAGCATGCGAATCCGCCGCTGCCGGAAGGAAAAGAAGGCGACGACCGCCAGCGCGGCCAGCACCAGAGTGATCACGACCGCGGTGAAGCCGCGTTCCGTCGACTGGATGAGCCCCGTGATCCGCTCACCGAACAGGTATGCCAGACCGAAGAAGCCGCCGATGACCACCGAGGCACAAATGAAGTCGGCCAGCAGGAACCATCGGTACTTCACCCGGAGGATGCCCGCCGTCAGGTAGAACGGGCTGCGCAGGCCGACCAGGAAACGGGCCACGAAGAAGGCCTTGATGCCGTGCTTCTTGAGCAGCGTCTCGATCGTCCGCTCACGCTCGGGCGTGAGAAAGCCTGACCACCAGGGGTGCTCCTTGAGGATCCGCGCCCCGAAAAACCGGCCGATGGCGTACATCAGGCTGTCGCCCAACAGGGCCCCGACGAGGCAGGCTGGCAGGGCGTAATACCACCGCAGCTGGGACAAGCGGCTCGCCACGCCGGCGGCCACGATCGGCACCTCCTCGGGAACGGGCAGGCCGAGGCCCGTCAGCGTGAGGAACAGCACGATGCCGAGGTAG
>JBIJCD010000089.1:0-10233 GCA_044344895.1 Pirellulales bacterium
CGGGCAGCCCCTCGTCGATTGATGCGAGACGAGCCGCCGTGCGGTCCGAGAATCCTGGGACGCTTGCTGGCAGGCGGTGGAGGGCGTCTACCCCGCCAGCTAGAGCGCATCTGGTTTAGCTGGAGCGACGACTTGGCAAACCTGGAGACGGAGGCGAGGGGTCGGCGAACGCTCGAGGAGCTTTGGGCCGCCTCGGCCCACGCGACGAGACTTTTGCCGCCCCGAAGCCGTCGCTCCACCAAACCGGGGTGCGCACTAGTGCCCGCCCGACGTCAGCGGCTTCGCGGCGGCACGGATCTCGGCAGCCGCGGGGCGGGAGGGCCCCGCCGCGCGGATCGCGGAGAGCACCTGCGATTCCGTGATCAGGTCGCGGAGCACGATCGGCTCCGGCGCCGCCTCGCCGCCGCCCGCGCCGGGAAACACCGCCAGCACCGGGATCGACTTGCTCTGCAGCTGCTCGAGCATCTGCTTGATCTCGGGGGAGCCATCTGTCCAGTCGGCCAGGAGCGGCACCACGCGGTTCTTCTCGATCTCCGCCTTCACGCGGGACGTCTCGATCGCGGTGGCGAGGTTGTACTTGCAGGTCATGCACCAGTCGGCGGAGAAGTCGACCATGACCGTGGTGCCCCGCCGCCGCAGCTCCGCCAGCCGCTCCTTCGAGAACGGCTCCCACGGGATCACCGATTGCACCGGCCCTAGGAACATGAACGCCAGCGTGCCGACCGTGGCAACGATGCCGGCGGCCTGCGCCCAGCGGCCGAAGCCGATCGTGCCCCCGCCGGCCTCCTGGCCGCGGCCGATCCACCAGCAGGCGGCCCAGATGCCGATGAGCAGCGCGAAGGTCGGCACGAACCAGTCGTGCTGCAGGAACGTGAACAGAAACACGACGGTGCCGAGCATCACAAAGCCGAGCACCTCCTTGAGCGTCTCCATCCACGCGCCGGGCTTCGGCAGAAACTTCACGAGTCCCGGCAGCAGCCCGACGAGCAGGTACGGTAGCGCCATGCCGGTGGCGATCGCACCGAACACCGCGTAGGTCACCGCCGTCGGCTGCGTGAGCGTGAAGCCGAACACGGGCCCCAGAAACGGGCCGCTGCAGGGAGTGGCCAGCACCGTGCTCAACACGCCCTTGAGAAAAGACGCGAGCGGCCCCTCCTGGGCGTGGACGCGGCCGGCCCGCTCGCCGATGAAGCCGGGGATCGGCAGCTCCCAGACGCCGAGAAACGACAGCGCGAACGCGAACACGATCGCGGCCATGGCGATGTTGAAGCCAGCCGACGTGAACTGCTCGCCCCAGGCGAGGTTCGATCCTGCCAGACCGATGTTGGCCGCGACGCTCGCCGTCGCCAGCACGAAGAACACGGCGTAGAGCCCAGCGCAATACCAGAGGTTGAGCTGGAAGATCTCCTGCCGCGCCCGGCCCGACTGCTGGGCGAACGACATCAGCTTCAGCCCCAGCACGGGCAGCACGCAGGGCATGAGGTTGAGGATCAGGCCGCCGACGAGCCCCATGAGGAGTGCCGCGGGCAGCGACAGGCTTCGCTCAGCCGGCGCCGGGGTGCCCCCCGCCGCCGGGACGGCCATCATCGCGCCGGCCGCAGCCACGGGCTGAGCTGCCGGTGGAACGGCGGTGTCGGTCGGGGCCGCTGCCACGGGGGCCAAGGCGGCGAGGCCGCCCACCATGCCGGCGTTGAACGGAATGGTCTCGGGAGGCGTGCAGGCGTTCTCGCGGCACAACTGCAGGCTCACGCTGCCCTTGAGCTCGGCCGCAGAGCCGGCCGGATTGCGGGCCAGCGGCCCCCGCCAGGTGACGGTGCCGGAATGCTCCTCGACCACGAGGCCGTTCCAACCGGGGACGTCGCGGATCGTCCGCCGTTCCGGCGGCACGTCGGGCTTGAAAGCCCCGGCGGGAACAATGGGCGAATCGGCCGCCACCACGATCTTGGTGGGCTGCGGCCCGCCCGGCTTCTGATCGACGGAATAGAGGTGCCAGCCCTCATCGAGCGTGGCCGTGACCACGAGCACCGGGCTTTTGTCAGCCGCCGACTCGATCCGTGCGTCCACACGCACGGGGCTGCCCAAGGCCGCCGAAATCGAAGCCAGCGGATCGAACGCCCCCGCGCCGCCCGACAGGCCGGCATCCGGTGCCGCCGTCGCCACGGACGCCAGCAACGACAGCGCCGCGACGGCGGACTGCATTCTGGCACGACGGGCCGATATCGGGATGATGCGCATGCGTTCCAAACTGGCGCCGGCGGGTGCCGGGGCCGCTCACGTTCGGCCACCGGCCCCTCTTTTCCTCGGTCGTCAAAGTTTACCGGCTGCAATTTCCGGGGGTCAATCGACATTCCCCGCACGATCACTCACAGCCGCAGCCGTGACGGCGAGCGCAGGCTGCAACTCCCGCATCAGCCTGTCGATACGGTCGAGCACCCGCTGCGCTGCCGGAAACCGGCGACGCTCCTCGAGCGTCCAGCGAAACCAGTTGTCGAGACCGCAGATCACCGCCGTCGCGTGGAGGAATCCGATCAGCCTGCGGTCGCCGGCGTCGAGCGGCCGAGTCCGTTCGTAGGCCTCCAGCGCCGCCGGGTGCCGCTCAGCGGGCGAAAGGTTCACGGAATCGCCCGAGGCTTCCCAGCTTCCCAGCAGCCGGGCGATGTCGGTCGCGGGCGTATCAATTCCCGCGGCGTGCAGATCGATGATGCCTGTGACGTCCGCCGCGGCCGGGCCGGCCAGCAGCACGTGGTCGCTCCACACGTCGCGAAGCACGGGCTGGATCGGCACCGAGGGGACGTCCATTCGGGCCAGCCGATCGATGGCCCGCTGGCCATCCGCCGCCGCGAAGAGCCTGATGGCGGCGGTGAACCGCGTCCCCACGGCGGCCAGCACGTCGGCATCCGCCACCGTTCGATGCGCCGGGGCATCCGGCCACGCCGCGCGGCGGGCCTCCCACGGCTCGGCCAACAGCCGACGGGCCTGGTCGACACGCCGCTGGATGCCGGGCGACGGGGCCCGACGCGGTTCGGCCCCCGGCAGCCGCGCGGCGGCCAGATGCAGCCGTGCGAGCGTCTCGCCGACGGCCGCCGACTGCCGCGAATCCGGACGCGTCACGGCGACTCCGGGCATGAACCGGCACATTTCCCAGAGCGCTCCATCCGCATCAGCCACGATCGTGTCACCATCGCGGGCCGCGATCACCTCGGGAACCTGCACGATCCCCTCCGCCCGCAGGTGACCGGCCAGCCGATGCACCCACGCAGCCTGCTGCCGGGACGCGGCCGCGTGGAAGCTCTTGAGCACGCAGGCTTCGACGACCGGCCCGCTGATCAGAAAGACCCGCCCGCCGCTGAAGCCCGACGAGGCCAGCGGAGCGATGTCCACGATCGTGTCGGCAAACCACTCCCGGCAGAGTGACGCCGCGCGAGCGACTGAGGCAGGCTCGTGCATGCCGCCATCATCGTCGGCCAGGGAAAGGGCTGCCAACCGGGCCCGCCGCGCGCTGCGGCCCAGGCCGCCGATCTGGCCCACGCCGGGGCTTCCTGATTCGCCGCCGCCGCGAAATTGGTCGCCGGCACACTGCGATGCTAGTCTTGACTGGAGTCGGCCGACGACCGGCCGCGTCGGCAGTGTGGAACGAGGAGCTCCGGCATGAACTTCTGGCGGATGACGTCGATCTGGCTCGCTGGTGCGGCTGCCGTCGTGGCCCTGGCGTTGTCTCCCACAGCCCGCGGCGACGATGCCCCGGCGAAGAGCGGCGGGCAGCCGGCCGCCCAGGAGACGAAAGCCGACGCGGCGGCCCCCACGCCCGCCCAGCCCGCGCCCGTCAAGGACGCCGCTGCGTCGGAATCGAAGAGCTCGAAGCCCGCCTTCGCGGTGCTCCTCAAGGACGCCACGAAGGTCGCTGGCCTCGTTCCCCTGTGGCGCAAGGACGATAAGGTCTATGCGGAACTCACCGACGCCATGCTCGGCAAGGAGTTCTTCGTGTCTCTGTCGATCGCCCGCGGAATCGGCGACAGCGGCCTGCTCAGCGGCATGAGCCTCGGCTTCGGCAACGACTGGGTATGGCAGTTCCGCAAAGTCGATGAAAACATCCAGGTGGTCCGCAGGAACGTCCGATTCTTCGCCGACAAGGGCAGCCCCGAGGAGAAGGCGGTTGACCTTGCCTATACCGACAGCGTGCTGTTTAGCGTGCCGATCGCCACGACCGGCCCGTCGGGCGGCCACGTCATCGACTTAGCCCCGATCTTTCTCACCGACCTGCCGCAGATCTCGCAGGAGCTGCCCGGTTTCTCGTTCGCCCGCGACCGGTCCACCTGGGCGCGAATCAAGGGCTTCCCCGACAACGTCGAGATCGAAGTGGCCGCCACCTACGGGTCGAGCGGCATCCGCGACATCGACACGGTTCCCGACTCCCGCGGTGCCACGATCACGATCCACTACTCGCTGAGCCTGCTGCCGCAAAACAGCTACAAGCCACGACTGGCCGACGACCGCGTGGGCTACTTCGTCACGGCTCTCAAGGACTTCTCGCAGAAGGTCGACGAGGACCGGTTCGTCCGTTACATCAACCGCTGGCATCTGGAGAAGGCCGACGCCTCGGCCGCCGTTTCCCCGCCGAAGAAGCCGATCGTGTTCTGGATCGAGAAGACGGTGCCGTTCAAGTATCGCCAGCCGATCCGCGAGGGCATCGAGTCGTGGAACGAGGCCTTCGAGAAGGCCGGATTCGCCACGGCGATCGAGGTCCGTCAGCAGCCCGACGTGACCGACTGGGATCCCGAGGACGTCAACTACAACACGTTCCGCTGGATCACGGCCGGGCTGAGCTTCGCCATGGGGCCGTCGCGGGTGAACCCGCGGACCGGCCAGATTCTCGACGCCGACATCATCTTCGACGGCGACTTCCTGCAGTTCTGGCGGACGGAGTACGAAACTTTCACGCCGCAGAGCGTGGCGCTGCTGACCGGCGGCAGCCCCGGCGACGACCAGCTGCATGCCGCCGGCCACGGCCACGGCGAGGGCCGGTCCTGCGGCATCTGTGCGCTCTTCAACGGCCACGCCCGCGAGACGGCGCTCGCGGCGACGGCCCTGGCTGCCAACGCCGAGGGCGGCCTCTCCGATGCGCAAAAGGAGAAGCTCGTCGTGCAGGGCCTCAAGCTCGTGGCGATGCACGAAGTCGGCCACACGCTCGGCCTGCGGCACAACTTCAAGGGTTCGGCGTTCCGGTCGCTGGCCGACCTCAACGACGTCACCAAGACGTCAGCCGTGGGCGGCACCACGAGCGTGATGGACTATATCCCGGTCAACATCGTGCCGAAGGGGAAGACGCAGGGGGATTACTACACCGCCAGGCTCGGCCCTTACGATGTGTGGGCGATCGAATACGGCTACAAACCGATCGCCGTCGGCAATCCCGAGGGCGAAGTGCCCGAGCTCGACAAGATCGCGGCCCGCAGCGGCGAACCGGCGCTCGCCTATGCGACTGACGAGCACACGGAGTTCAACGACCCCGACCCGCTCTCGAACCGGTTCGACCTCGGCAGCGATCCACTGGAGTTCGCAAGGAGCCGGGCCGAGCTCGTGACCCAGGTGATGCCGCTGATCGTCGAGCGGATGACGACCAAGGACAAGGGCTACGAGCGGGTGCGGCAGGCATTCGGCGTGCTCCTCTCGGCCCACGGCCAGGCGATGTACACGGCGGCCCGACTGGTCGGCGGCCTGCACACCTCCCGCAGCCACAAGGGCGACCCCAACGCGCCGCCGCCCTTCCGCGTCGTCGAGGCCCAGAAGCAGCGTGACGCCCTCGCGCTCCTGGAGCAGGAGATGTTCGCCGCGAAGCCGTTCACGTTTTCCCCCGAACTGCTCAACCAGCTCGCCCCCACGCACTGGATGCACTGGGGCAGTGCCCGGACTGACCGCGAGGACTACCCCGTGCATGACGTCGTCCTGCAGTGGCAAGGCCGTGTGCTCGGTCGGCTGCTCAATCCGATCACGCTCGACCGCATCCGCGACAGTGAGCTGAAGGTTGCGGCTGACCAAGACGCCTTCACCACCGCCGAGCTGCTTGGCCGGCTCACGAAGTCGATCATGGCGGAAGTGGATGCGACCGGCCCCGGCGAATACACGGTGCGGAAGCCGGCGATCGGCAGCCTGCGGCGAGGCCTGCAGCGGCTCTACGTCACCCGCCTGTCGAGCCTGGCGATGAATCCGGGCGTGTCGTCGCCCGACGCTCAGGCGATCGCGGCGACGCAGCTCCGCGGCCTCGACCAGAAGATCGGCTCGCTCCTGGCCAAGAACGACGTGAGACTCGACGACTACTCGCGGGCCCACCTCGCCGAGATGCAGGCGCGGATCCGCAAGGTGCTCGACGCGAGCCTGCAGCTGCCGAGCCCGTGAGCCGACCACGGCGCGAGGCGCTGCCGACCCCGGAGGAGGACGGGCGATGCGACTGGTGATGGCGGTGCTCAGGCCCGCGCAGCTGGAGGCGGTGCGGCAGGCCCTGGCGGCCGTGCACGTGACCCGCCTCACCGTCTGCGACGTGCAGGGGCACGATGCCACAGAGGGCGGAGCCGGCGTTGCCCAGCAGGCGGTGATGGAGATCGCCGTGAACGACGACTTTCTGGAGCGGACGGTCGACACGCTCGCGGCGGCGATGACGATCGGCGAGCCGGTCGGTGCGTCGCTCGCTGACCGGCTGTTCGTCCTGCCGATGAACGACGCCGTCCAGCTCTACCGTGAGGTCCGCGGACCGGAGGCGATATGACGATGCTCATGCCGGACGGGCCGGCCGGAGACGCGCGGGCCGACGGGCCATGGATCCTGCTCGTCTCGCCCGACCTGCTCTCGACCAGCCGGATCGCGGGACTGGCCCGCGACGCGGGCGGACGGCTGGAGACGCTCCGCAGCCTCGACGACCCGCCGCCCGGAGGCCCGTTCCAGCTCGTGCTCCTCGACCTGCAGGCACTTCCCGGGGACCCTGCCGTGCTCGTGTCGCGGGTGCTCGCAGTCATCGAATCGCAGCGGTCGCGGACCGGCTGCGCGGCAAAGCTCGTGGCCTTCGGGCCGCATGTGGCCAAGGATCGGCTCGATCAGGCCAAGGCGGCCGGCGCCGACGCGGCGGTCAGCCGCGGCGAACTGCTCGGTGGATTTATCGCGATCCTGCGCCGCTGGGGCTAGCACGCACCTGCGAGGAAGGCAGACGCTGGTTATTCAATCCGCTCGACGTCCTCCAGAACCCACGAGCGGTCGAAGTAGGCCTGTGTCGGGCCGTAGAGACGGAAGTAGGCGAACCAGCCCTTGCCCGACAGCGTCTTGATCCAGTTGCGGTCGGTCTTTCCCGGCGGCGGCGCGGGGCCGAAGAAGAGGTCGACGGAGCCGTCGGGATTCGTGTCGAGGCCGTCGCGCGAGGAACGATCCGGCTGGACACCCGTGTCGACGAAGCAGCGGCTCTCGTTGTCGTACGCCGTGACGGACCAGAACTGTGCCACAGGCACGTCTTTCGAAACCCTGAGTCGGTAGGCCTTGCCGCCGTCGAGCCAATGGCCCCGGCCGTCTTTCGTGGCCTCCAGGTAGACCTGCCCGACACCGACGGCACGTCCCATCATCCCCGTGGAAACGCCGACGGCCTCGTAGAACCAGCTCGTCCGCTCATCCAGCTGCGTGTGATGCAAGGCTTCCTGGCTCGTCTCCGCCAGGCACAGCGATTTCTCCCACTGCCGCTCGGGCCAGACCCTCGCGCCCTCGAACCGCTTGCGGTACGCAATAGTCCGGGCCATCACCTCGCCCGTGCGAGCGGCATCGACGAGCAGCCGCCGCTGCCGCTCCGTCGGTGCGAACGGCCTGCCCTTTTCGATGCCCAGTGGCTGGAGTGTCCCCATCATGATCCGGTCGCGCTCGTGGACGGGCTCGTCGTCGATGACCTTGGCAAGCCCTTCCCAATAGGCGAGGCCCCGCGGCTGCACGCCGCTCCACGCACGGCCTGCCGGCGAGACGTGGCGGGTTGGAGGCGGATTCGACCGCTGGCTGTAGGGATAAATCTTCAGGCCGTCGATGAGTGACCTGGCCTTGGCCGGATCAGGCTCGAGCACGCGGTGTGCCGACCAGATGCTGACCGTCGGCGAACGAAAGACGCGATACCCCTCGGGATGCATGTCGGGGTCGTCGGGGCCGAGGATCAGATACCTGCCGCCCGCGCCCTTGTCGGGCCCCGTCTGGCCCGAGTCGGTGATGGGACGCTGCCAGAAATCGGTGAAGCCGCCCGCCGTCGGGCCGGCGGGGATCTCGCACACGAGCGGCCCGGTCTCCTTCAGGTTGGGAAACGCCATGATGTAGGGCGTGGTCGCGTTGGCCGTGAGCAGGCCGAGCTTGTCCTGAAACGTGATGTAGTCGACGTAGTCGGTCTTGGCGGCGCCAAACTTCGCCAGGTGCTCGCCCTGCCACTGCTGCATCGCCATGAGCGGCAAGGCCCAGAGGTAGGCCTGGCAGGCCCGCTGGAAGTCGATGTCGTCGCGGATCCTCTCGACGGTCCTCTCCGTGGGATAGCCGTTCTCGAGGTCGAGCGGGCCGAGCCGGGATTCGACGCGGCCGGTGGTGGGGAGGAGTTGGGCCTCTGCGGCGGTGCACGCCGGCAGGATGAGGAGCGCCGTGGCGATCGTGAACACGTACAAGGCTCTCATGCGTGACGATCTCCCCTCTAGATGGTGACACATGTGCGCCGCCCTCGTGGTCACGGCGCTCGCTCGATGTCACCGGGCTTCCAGCTCTTGTCGATGGCGGCCTCGGTCGGGCCGTAGAGCCGAAGGATTGCGAAAAATCCTCTGCCCGGAACGGTCGCCAGCCAGTTGCGTTTCCGGTCCGCGGGCGGCGTCGGTCCCAACCAGAGAACGGTGCTGCCGTCGGCGTTCTGCACCGGCAGATCCCGCGAGCCGAGCGACGGAAACGGCTGGCCGTTGTCGAGCCCGGAGGCGTTCTCTGCCTCATAGAGTGTCAGCGACCAGAAGTTCGCGGCAGGAACGCCGGCGGGAACGTGCAGCCGATAGTGGCTGCCCCCCGAGAGATTCGCGCCATCGCTGTCGACGAAGGTGATCATGTACTTCGCACCCTTGCCGGGAGTTTGCGACAGCATGCCCGGGCTCACGGAGTAGTAGTTGGTGAAGAACCAGATCCGGGCGTCCAGATCGAGGTAGCCCTCCGGCTTCCTGTGCCAGCCGAGGTCGAACGGGCCGGCGGGCCGAGCGGGCGTCGCGTCGGCCATGGGGTTGATCCAGCGCCGATCGGGATAGATCCGCAGGGAACGGCCACCGACCTCCTCTTCGAAGCCGATCACGCGGCTCATCTTGAACGCCGTCTTCGCCGCATGCCCGAGAATCTCCCGCGTTCTCCCGTCCGGCGCGAACGGCCGCCCCTTCGCGATGCCGATCGCCGCCAGAAGGCCGCGGGCGTCTGCGTCGGCGAGCGTGTCGCCCTCGCTGTCGACGAGCTTCTTGAGTTCGTCGAAGGCGGTGGCGTCGCTGATCGGCAGCATGTCGACGGAAACTCCGGAGGCGTCGGGAAACACCATCGGCCGGGCGGCGTCCTTGCGGCCGAGCGGATAGATCCGCGACCGTTCGATCAGGGAAACGGCCGGCGCGAGATCCTGCGGATCGCGGTAGAAGGCCCTCAGGAAGACGAACACGTTGTTGGTTGCCGAGCGGTAGACGAAGTAGCCGTCCGGCACCGCACCCGCGTAGCCAGGTGGCAGCAGCAGAAACGTGCCTCCCTGGCCGGCATCGGGACCGGGCAGGCCGACGTCGCCGAAGAATCCGCCACCATCGACCGGTATCGGCCGCTGCCAGAAATCGAGGAGGATGCCCTGCAGTCCCGGCGGCGCCTCGAACACCAGCGGGCCGTCCCTGCCGAGATCCACGTAGCTCATCGCATAGATGACGTCTGAGTTGGGGGTGGTGACGAGGGTTTTGGCGTCCAGCCGCTTCTTCCAGATCGGCAGGACTTCGTAGCCGGCTCCGAACGCCTTTTCCGAACCCCGCTTCATACCCAGCGTGTTGAGCAGCGGCAGCGACCAGAGCCAGGCCTGCGTCGCCCGCTGGAACAGCAGCTCCTCGCGGAGCGTCCGCGCCGTCTGCTGCGTGGGCCGGTTCTCCACGAAGGGGAGGCCACTCAGGTCCTCGAACCGGCCGACCTGCGCGATGGCCTGACCAGACTGCACGAGTCCGATCGCGGCTGTGATGCCGACGAAAA
>JBIJCD010000098.1:0-9924 GCA_044344895.1 Pirellulales bacterium
GTTGCACCATCGTACCCTCTCGATTCACCGACCTGACGGGAGGCATCGCAGCTCAGCGATCGCCACACTCCGCCCCAGGAGCGGAATACTCAGGTCGCCGCGCCCGGCTCGTCGAGCACCACCTCGTCGAACTCCGTGCCGTCGACGTCCCGCCGCAGGAGCAGGTAGGCCGCCGTGGCGATCGCCCAGAAGTAACCCCAGCCGAACGACGCGAGCAGCGATGCAAGCCCCTGCATCCAGAAGCCGATCGCCCGGGCGCCCCACTCCGCCGCCGCCCCAGTGCCGGACGCCGACACGCCATCGAGCACCGCCGCCGTCCGCTCGTGGCCCATGCCGAAACTGGCCGCCCACATCGCCAGCGTGCCGATGGCGTCGGCGAACAGGCCCGCCGCGGCGATCGCGGGCACCGCCACGACGGCTGCCACGAGCGCGTAGAACGCATAGTGCAGGGGCCGCTGGTAGACGTACGAGAATGCGGTGGAGATCGCCTGGAAGCTGTCACCTCGCTCCACGCCCACCGCGGCCACCATCAGCGGCCAGCCGGCGACCAACCCGATGGCGAGGATCGAGAGCACCACGGCACCGCAAAGCACCAACGGCCAGACCGCGCCCGCGACCGCGAGGCCCCACTCGGTGCGCATCGCGAAGCCGAGCAGGGCAGCGGGTACCGACAGCGCCGCGATCCCCAGCAGCACGAACAGCACTGCATTGAACGCCGAGAGCCACTTGAGCGATCCATAGAGCATCGAGCCGGTGAATCCCGGCGTGTCCTCGCCGACGAGCTTCAGTGCCACGTGCCGCGTGATCGCCGTGCCGAAGATCGACCAGACGAGCACGAACCAGCCGAGCCTGGCCAACGCGGCGGCCATCTGCTCCAGCGTCGCGGACGGACGGAACGGCACGGCCACCAGCCGCAGCACGTCGGCAGCCACGCCTGGCAGGCGGTCGAACAGGCCTCGGAGGCCCGGGAGCACACCGCGGCTCGGTGCCAGGGGCGAGCCGCCGATGGCGGCCGAGGCAGTGCCGTCGGGCAGCACGAGCCCGACCGCGGAATCGACGGCCGCGGCGGCCGGCTGCGGCATGCCGAACCGGTCGGCGAGCGACCAGCCCGCCCAGGTCGCCGCGCTCCCCAGCGCCGCGAGGAAAATCACGGTCGGCGTGAAGCACGCCCCGGCCGCGCGAAAGAGCAGCCACCACGGCAAAGCGTCGCTCCACTGGATCTCATGAACGGTGCCGCCGCTCTGGCCGCTCCCGTGGGGTCCGCCGGATGCCGTCTGTTCGTGTGCGTCTGCCATCATGTGAGCCCTTCCGCGTGACTGGCGAGCCATGCGGGCGAGAGTATACGCCCGTGTCGCGAATGCGACAGCCCGACGGCCACCGGTCATGACCGCCGCACGACGCGGCCTGCGCGCCCTACTCGTCGCCGTCCGCGTCGGCCGCATCATCGTCCGCGGGCCGCTTCTTCTCGGGGACCGCGTACCCCTCGTCGAGCCAGCGGCCCAGATCGATCAGCCGGCACCGCTCGCTGCAGAACGGCGCCGTCGGAGTGGCGTCGAGCGTCACCTTCGCGTCACACACGGGGCACAACGGCATCCGTCGATCCTCCGCTAGCCGGACCCCTTGGAGTCGGAACCCTTCGCCCCGGAGCCCCCAGACTCGGGCTTCTTGCCCCCGCCTTCAGAGCCGCCTCCCTTGTCCGCTGCGGCGCCCTTCTTGTACGACTCGCTCCGATAGTCGGTCTTGTAGAAGCCCGAGCCCTTGAACATGATCGCGCCGCCGGCGCCGATCAGCCTGCGGAGCTTCTTCTTCTTGCACTTCGGGCAGGTCTTCTTCACGGCGTCGGTCATCGACTGGAACAGCTCGAAGGCGTGCCCGCAGCCGTCACAGACGTAGTCATACGTGGGCATCTGGTGTCTCCTGCTAGCCTTGCGAATCGTGCGGCTGCTGCGCCACGATCACCTGGGCGGGGCGGACCACGCGGTCGTGCAGCCGGTAGCCTCGGCTGGCGACGCCGACGATCGTGCCGGCCGACACGCCCGGGACCATCTGCTGCAGGATCGCGTCGTGGACGGTCGGATCGAACGGCCTGCCGTCCGTCTCGATCGTCTTGCAGCCGTGGGCGTCGAGCAGCTTCTCGATCTGCTGGGCCGTCATTCTGAATCCCGACCGCAGGGCGTCGACGTCGGCCGTCTTCTCACTGGCCTCGATCGCCCGCTGAACGGTGTCGAGCACGGGAAGCAGGTCGCGGAGCAGGTCCATCTCGCGATACCGCAGCGCGTCTTCGTGCTCCCGTCGCGACCGCTTGCGGAAATTCTCCAGCTCCGCCTGGGCCCGCAGCGCGCGATCTTCCGCGTCGCGAACCTGCCGCTCGAGCGACTCCGGGCCGGGCTCGCCGGCCGGCATCGCGGCCCCGGTGCCGCCGTCGGTCGGATCCACGCCGACCGGCTCCTCGTCATCACCCCGCGCATTCATGTCTTTTTCTCCTGCTTTTTCGACGTGGTGCCCCGGGGCTGGCCCGCCGGCTCGTCGGCATCCTTCGGCTGAAAGTATTCGCCGAGCCGGCTGAAGAAGCTCGAACGCTTCGGGCTGACCTCCTTCTGCTCCTCGGCGGCCAGTTCGCGGAGCAGCTGCTCGGCGCGGGGCGAGAGCGTCTTCGGCACCTCCACGTGCACGTGGACGTGCAGGTCGCCGATCCCGCGACCGCGGACCTCGGGCATGCCGAGCCCCTTGACCCTGACGACGTCGCCCGCCTGCGTGCCGCGGGCGATCGCCAGCGGCTTCGGGCCGTCGAGCGTGGGCACCTCCACGGTGGCGCCCAGGGCTGCCTGGCTGAACGTGATCGGCACCTCGCAGTGCAGGTCGCGGCCCTCCCGCGTCAGGAACGGGTGCTCCTCGATCTCGATGACGCAGTAGCAGTCGCCCGGTGGCCCGCCGTTGCCCCCCGGTTCCCCCTCGCCCGCAAGCCGCACGCGGACGTCGCGGTCGACGCCGGCGGGGATCGTCACCCGCCGCTCCACGTGATCCTCGGTGAGCCCCTCGCCGGCGCAGGCCGGGCACTTCTCCCGGATGACGCTGCCGCCGCCCCGGCAGGCGGGGCAGGTGGTCTGCAGCCGGAACACGCCTGCCGTCTGGATCACCTGGCCATGCCCCTTGCAGTAGTCGCAGGGCTGCGGTGTCGTGCCCTTCTTGGCGCCGGTGCCGTCGCAGGTGCCGCAGGTCTCGTGCCGGGTGAACTGGATCGTTTTCGTGGCGCCCCGCGCGGCCTCCACCAGCGACAGTGAAACGCTGGAGAACACGTCGCGGCCCTGCCGGGGACGGTTGCCCCGCCGCTTGCCGCCACCGAAGGCGTCGCCGAACATCCCGCCACCGAAGAGGTCGCCGAACGCCTCGAAGATGTCGCCGATGTCGTTGAAGTCGTGCCGGCCACCGCCCTGCAGGCCCGCGTGGCCGAAACGGTCGTAGCGGGCCCGCAACTCGTCGTTGGAGAGCACCTCGAAGGCCCGGGCGGCCTCCTTGAAGCGGTCGGCGGCCTCGTTGTCACCCGGGTTCTTGTCCGGATGGAACCGGATCGCCAGCTTCCGGTAGGCGTCGGCGATCTCGGACCCGTTGGCCCGCCTCTCGACGCCCAGCACCTCGTAGTAGTCGCGCTCAGTCGGCATCTGCGGGGACGGAATCAACCGAAGCGGGGCGCCGGGGCGAGGCCGGCTCGTGCGTCACGCGCACCCGTGACGGGGCGGCATGGATCGGAAACGGCTCCCGATCCCGTCCGCTAACGCACGCTGCCCTCGATCCGGTGCTTCTTGGCGTCCTCCTTGTCGAGATTCGTGACCAGCGCCTCCGTGGTGAGCATCAGTCCGGCGATGCTCGCCGCATTCGTCAGCGCCACGCGAACCACCTTGACGGGGTCGATGATGCCGGCCTTGAGCATGTCGACGTACTCGCCCTTGTTGGCGTCGTAGCCCATGTTCAGGTCCTTGTCGGCCACCTCGTCGGCCACCACCGCGCCGTCGATGCCGCCATTCTCCGCAATCTGGCGGATGGGAGCCTCGAGCGAGTGCAGGATGATGTCGACACCGATCTTCTCGTCGCCCTTGGCCTGGGCTCGCGCCTTTTCCACCGCCTCGCGGCAGCGGAGCAGGGCGACGCCGCCGCCCGGGACGATTCCTTCCTCGACCGCCGCGCGCGTGGCGTGCAGGGCGTCCTCGACGCGGGCCTTTTTCTGCTTCATCTCGGCCTCGGTGCCGGCGCCGACCGAGATGATCGCCACGCCGCCGGTCAGCTTGGCCAGCCGCTCCTGCAGCTTCTCCCGGTCGTACTCGCTCTCGGTGCCCTCGATCTGCGTGCGGAGCTGCTGCACCCGGGCCTGCACGTCCGCCTGCTTGCCGGCGCCCTGCACGATCGTGGTCTCACCCTTGTCGACCGTGATCTTCTTCGCCTTGCCCAGGTGAGAGAGATCGAGGCTTTCGAGCGTGAGCCCGAGGTCCTCGCTGATGAGCGTGCCACCCGTCAGCGTGGCGATGTCGCCAAGCATCGCCTTGCGGCGGTCGCCGAAGCCCGGGGCCTTGGCCGCGCAGACGTTGAGCACGCCGCGGAGTTTGTTGACCACCAGGGCGGTGAGGGCGTCGCCGTCGACGTCCTCCGCGATGATCAGGAGCGGCTTGCCCGACGCGCTCACCTTCTCGAGCAGCGGCAGGAGGTCACGCAGGTTCGAGATCTTCTTTTCGTGGATCAGAATCAGGGCGTCGTCGAGCTGGCAGACCATCTCCGACGGCTTGTTCACGAAGTAGGGAGAGACGAAGCCCTTGTCGAACTGCATGCCGTCGACGAAGCGGACCGTCGTCTCGGTCGTCTTGCCCTCCTCGACCGTGATCACGCCGTCCTTGCCGACCCGCTGCAGGGCCTCGGCGAGCAGGTCGCCGATCGAGCGGTCGTTGTTGGCGCTGATCGCGCCGACCTGGGCGATCTCCTCGGGCCGCTCCACCTTGCGGGCGATCTGCGTGAGCCGGCCCACCGCCGCCTCGACGCCCTTCTCGATCCCCCGACGCACGGCCGTGGGGTTGCTGCCCGCCGCGACGTTGCGGGTGCCCTCGCGGAAGATCGCGCGAGCCAGCACGGTCGCGGTCGTCGTGCCGTCGCCAGCGAGGTCGGACGTCTTCGACGCCACCTCGTTGACCAGCTTGGCGCCCATGTTCTCGAAGGCGTCCTCGAGGTCCACCTCCTTGCTCACCGTCACGCCGTCCTTCGTCACGGTCGGGCCGCCGAACGACTTGTCGATGATGACGTTCCGGCCGGTCGGTCCCATCGTCACCGCGACGGCGCCGGCCAGTTTCTCGACGCCCTTGAGCAGCTTGGCACGGGCCTTGTCATCGAACAGCAGTTGCTTGGGCACGGAACGTTACTCCTGGATAGAGGCTGTGGAGAGGCTTGGTGGTGAAACTGGGCTGAAGGCTTCTGTGTCTCAATGCTTGGTGGCCGGGCGCTCGCCGGAGTCGGCCGGGAACGGTGCCGCGAACGCGTCGGGCACCGGCCCGGCCGGAATCAGTTGAGGACCTTCGCGAGGATGTCGCTTTCACGGAGGATCTTCACCTCGTGCCCGTCGACCTCGATGTCGCTGCCCGAATACTTGCCGTAGATCACCTGATCGCCGACCGCGAGGGAGAGGGGCGCGCGGCCGCCGTTCTCCAGGAGCTTGCCGGGACCGAGCGCGACCACATGGCCCCGCTGCGGCTTCTCCTTGGCGGTGTCAGGCAGCACGATGCCGCCGGCGGTCCGCTCCTCGGCCTCGACCGGCTCAACCACGACGCGATCATCGAGCGGACGGATCTTCAGGTTCTTCGCAGCCATGTGTCATTCACTCCGGAAAAAGGGGGTCACAAAGTTCAGTGCTGTTCGTTCAGTGCCGTTCGCTGCCGTGCGATCCCCGCCACGTCGTCGGGCCGGGATCGCGCGACTTCGATCACATCATCCCGGGCATGCCGCCCATGCCGCCCATGCCGCCCATGCCACCCATGCCGGGCATGCCGCCGCCCATGCCGTGGTGATCGTGGCCCTCGCCGCCCGCCTCCTCCTCGGCCTTCGGAATCTCCGTGACCAGGGAATCGGTCGTGAGCAAGAGAGACGCGACGCTGGCCGCATTTTGCAGCGCCGTGCGGACGACCTTGGCGGGGTCGATGACGCCCGCCGACACGAGGTCGCAATACTCCGCCTTGTCGGCGTCGTAGCCGTCGTTCTTGCCCTTCATGTGCCGCACGCGGTTGACGACCACCGACCCATCGACACCGGCGTTGCCGGCGATCGCCTCGAGCGGATACCGCAGCGCCTGCTTGACGATGGTGGCGCCCATCTTCTCGTCGGCCGTGAGATCGCCCTTGAGCAGGTTTTCGATCGCCTTCTCGCTCCGCAGCAGGGCCACGCCGCCGCCGGGCACGACGCCCTCGGCCAGGGCCGCCTGGACAGCGCTCTTGGCATCCTCGATGAGGGCCTTTCGCTCCTTCATCTCCGTCTCGGTGGCGGCACCGACATTGATTTGGGCCACGCCGCCGGAGAGCTTCGCCAGCCGCTCCTGCAGCTTCTCGCGGTCGTACTCGCTGGTCGTCACATCGATCTCCGATCGAATCTGCTTCGCCCGGCCCTCGATGGCGTCCTTCGTGCCGGCGCCGTTGACGATCGTCGTGTTCTCAGCCTCGATGATCACCCGCTTGGCCCGGCCGAGATCGCTCAGCTTGACGCTGTCGAGCGAGATGCCCAGGTCCTTGAAGATCGCCTGGCCGCCGGTGAGCACGGCGAGGTCTCCCAGGATCGCCTTGCGACGGTCGCCGTAGCCGGGCGCCTTGACCGCCACCGACTGCACGATGCCCCGCAGCTTGTTGACGACGAGCGTGGCGAGCGCCTCGCCCTCGACGTCTTCGGCGATCACGACGAGCGGCTTGGCCGCCTTGCTGACCGCCTCCATGAGGGGCACCAGATTCTTTGCGCTTGAGATCTTCTCCTCGAAGATGAGGATGTAGGGATTCTCGAGCTCGCAGACCTGCGACTCGGCGTCCGTGACGAAGTGGGGGGAGAGGAACCCGCGGTCGAACTGCATCCCCTCGACGAAGTCGACGGATGTCTCGGCCTGCTTGCCCTCCTCCACCGTGATCACACCGTCCTTGCCGACCTTCAGAAACGCCTCGGCGAGCACGTCGCCGATCGTGGCGTCGTTGTTGCCGGCGATGGTGGCGATCTGGGTCAGCTCCTTCTTGCTCTTTTCGTTGATGGGGGTGGCCATCGACAGGATCGACTTCGACACTGCCTCGACCGCGCGGTGGATGCCCCGCGACAGCGCCATCGGGTCGGCGCCGGCCGCGATCATCTTCAGCCCCTCGCGGAAGATCGCCTCGGCCAGCACCGTTGCCGTGGTCGTGCCGTCGCCGGCCACGTCGTTGGTCTTGCTGGCGGCCTCCTTCACGAGCTGGGCGCCGAGGTTTTCGTAGGGATCTTCGAGGTCGATGTCCTCGGCCACGGTCACGCCGTCCTTCGTCACCTTCGGCGAGCCCCAGCCCTTGTCGAGGACGGCGTTGCGGCCGCGGGGACCGAGCGTGCTCTTCACAGCCTTGGCGAGCTTGGAAACGCCTGCGAGCAGCGGCTGACGGGCCTCATCGTCGAACACCATCTGTTTGGCCACGGGAAACTCCTCCGGTGAAGGGCGATACGAATACGACGAAACGTGTGCGGAACGCGACGGTACGGGACGTGTTGAATTGGCAGTTCAGCACCGGGCGGCCGAAAAGGATGCAACCGGCGTGCCAAAGCCGCCTGGGATGCGTCCGGCCACCCCGCTGCGGCCGCTTTTCGCTGGTCGAAACGGCCCTTCCTTGGACGGCCAGGCCGGGCGTGCCGCGGCGAGTGCCGTTTTGGCAGGGACAGCCTCGCCCGTCCGATGGCAAGCCGGCCTCATGGTGCCCACTCGATCGCCCCTTCCAGGCCGCGGACGAAGCCGGCCAGCAGGTCGGCCGCCCGGTCGGCGTCGTCGAGCGAGATCGTCTCGACCGCGGAGTGCATATAGCGGTTGGGAATGCTGACCAGACCGGTCGCGACCCCCGATCGCGTGGTCTGCAGCACGTTGGCGTCGGTCGGCGTGGCCCGGCCGCTGGCGCCCAGCTGCACGGGGATCTCGCGGGCGGCGGCGGCGGCGAGCAGCCGCGAGACCACGTGCGGATTCATGTTCGGCCCGCGGAACACGACCGGTCCCCTGCCGATCGCGATGTCACCCTCCGACTTCTTGTCGATCGTGGGGCAGTCGGTCGCGTGCGTCACGTCGACGGCAATCGCCACGTGCGGGTCCACGCCGTAGCAGCTCGTCTGCGCGCCGCGGAGGCCGATCTCCTCCTGCACGGTCGACGCCACGAAGAGCCCGCAGGGCAGGGGGCCGGCCGCCACCGCCCGGCGAAATGCCTCGAGCACCACCCACAGCCCGACCTTGTCGTCCATCGCCACGGAGCAAGCCAGGTTCCGCCGCAGCGGCTGGAACCGCAGTTCGAGAGTCACGGGATCGCCGATCCGCACCACGCTCTCGGCATCGGCCTTGTCGCCGGCGCCGATGTCGATCCACAGGTCCTTCATCTTGGGGACGACCTTCCGCTCTTCGTCGGTGAGCAAATGGATCGGTTTCCGCGACATGACGCCGTTGACGGGTCCGGCGGCGGTCCAGATCACGACCCGCGACCCGACGAGCTGGATCGGATCCCAGCCGCCGATCGGCTGGACGGAGATGAATCCGTCGCCGTCGATGTACTGGACGATCAGGCCGATCTGGTCGCAGTGGCCGGCCAGCAGCATCCGCGTGGCCGCGGCCGGGTTCTTGGCCCCGATCACGTTGCCGTGCGAGTCGGTGGTGACCGTATCGGCACAGGAGGAAAGGTAGTCGCGGACGACCCGCTGGATCGGTTGCTCGTATCCGGACGGGCTGGGGGTCTCGAGCAGGCGGACCAGGAAATCGCGGGCCGAAGCGTCCACGGATGACGGTCTCCTCGGGGGGCTCAACGGGCGGGGCGGTGGCGGGTTGTTGTACGCGATCGGGCAGGAACCTGACAGCCGGCGCGCCGACCGCCGGTCGCGGCCGGACGACCGCGCCAGCCGGCACGACCGTCACGGCCCGACCGCCGGACCGCCAACCGACGCGCCTCGCTTCCAGCGACGGGCTAGGCTCATTACGATCGACAGTTTCCCAGCCTTGGAGCCGCCTTCCCCATGATCGAACCAGTCCGCGTCGGCGTCGTCGGGCTCGGCACCGTGGGGTCGGGCGTGGTCCGCCTGCTCGTCGACTCGGCCGACCACATCACGCGGCACGCGGGCCGGCCGATCGTCGTCGAGCGGGCGGTGGTCCACGATGTCTCCAAGCCGCGGAGCGTGGCCGTGCCGGGGGGCCGCATCTCCGCCGACATCCGCGACATCTCGCGGGATCCGTCGATCTCCGTGGCGGCGCTGCTCGTCGGCGGCCTCGAGCCCGCCCGCTCGATGATGATCGAATTGCTCGAGCACGGGAAGGACGTCGTCACCGCCAACAAGGCGCTGCTCGCCGAGCACGGCCCCGAACTGTTCGAGCTCGCCCGTGCCCGCGGCCGCTCGATCGCTTTCGAGGCGGCCGTCGCCGGCGGCATCCCCATCGTCGCGGCGATCGGCGAGTGCCTGGCCGCCAACCGCATCGAATCGATCCGCGGCATCCTCAACGGCACGAGCAACTTCATCCTCACGCGGATGGAGGAGGACGGCGCCGACTACGCCGACGTGCTCAGGCTCGCCCAGGCCAAGGGCTACGCTGAGGCCGACCCGGCGATGGACGTCGACGGCACCGACGCCACACAGAAGATCGCGCTCTTGGCGCACCTGGCATTCGGGGTCTGGGTGCCCTGGGCCGAGATTCCCCGCACCGGCATCGAGGGGATC
>JBIJCD010000241.1:0-5881 GCA_044344895.1 Pirellulales bacterium
GGCGGCGCGGCCGGCGTCGGCCATCACGCGGCAGCGGATGTCGGTGATGCCCTCGGCGGGCACGAGTTCGCCCAGCCGTGCGAGCACCTCGCGCTTGTGGAAGCCGAACTCCTGCACGAGCGCCGAATGAGTCACAAAGACCTCGAGCACGCCGCGACGGACGAGCCCGACGGACGATGCGCCGCGTAGGCTCTCGGGCGCGGCCTGGCCCCAGGCTGCCGCCAGACCGTCGGTAGCCTGCACCCGTTCGTAGCCGGTGCGGGCCATGAGTCGCGACATCACGCTGCCGATGGGCCGCGGACCGCCCGAGTTCGCCGGATGCTGTCCCGTCATCGTCGCCGCCTTTCAGTCCGCAGCCAGCGGCATGATCACGTAGCCGTAGCCGTCGTCCGTGCGGCAGACGCACGCGCTTTGTGCGTCGGTGAGTTCCACGGTGACCGTTGTCGCCCCGTCGAGCACCCGGAGGAATTCACTCATGAACCGGGGGTCGAGCTTGATCCGCACCGTTTCGCCAGTGTGCTCGATCGGCAGTTCGATGCGGCTCTCGCCGCTCTCGGCCGACCGGCCGGAGAGCACGAGCCGGCCCGGCTCGAACGCGAAATCGACCCCCTTCGACTGCTCGCTGGTCACGATCGCCGCCTGCCGCACCGCGGCCAGCAGCGGACCGGCGACGAGCTTCACCTGGGCCGCATCGGGCCGGTGGGGAAAAACGTCCCGCCACCGCGGAAAACGCCCCTCCACGAGCCGGGCGGAGATCGTGGTGGCACCGGTCCGCACCAGAATCTCGCTGGGCCGCACCGCCACGTGGACCGGCTGGCTCGCGTCGCCCAGACACCGCTCGATGAGCTGCATGGCCCGGGCCGGCACGATCGGCTGGCCGGCCGCTGGGCTGCCCCCCTGCGCCGCGGCAGGCCCCTCCATCTTGGCCAGCCGGCGGCCGTCGGTGCCCACGGCGATCACGCCGGGCTTGGCTGCGCCGGCGTCGGCCGAGAGTTCCACGAGCACGCCGCCCAGCGCGTATCGGCTCGACTCGTTGTCGGTGGAGAACACCGTCCGGCGAACGAGCTCGCGGACCAGCGGTGTCGAGAGCTCGAAGCAGGCGTCGGCCGGGAAGTTCGCCACCGCGGGAAACTCGAGCGGATCCTCGGCAGGCAGACGAAACTCGCTCCGCGGCGCCTTGACCACGGCCGCGGTGCCGTCGGAGTGAATGTCGAACACGGTGCCCGGCGGGCTCTCGCGGACGATCGCCATCAGGCGGCCGCAGGGCAGCAGCACGGCGCCCGCCGCCGCCGACTCGACGCCTTCGATTTCGATGCGGATCCCCACCTCCAGATCGGTCGCCGAGACCACGGCCGCAGTGCCCTGCGCCTCGAGCTTCACGTTCGAGAGCACGGGCTTGGGGGACCTGGCCGGCACCACCGCCGACGCGCTCTGGAGGGCGGCGAGCAGCGGCTCGCGGGTGACGCGTACTTTCATCCGAAAATGGTCGTCCTTTCCATGCATGAACCTCTGGGCTGTTTCACGCCGGAAATCCCCGCCGGCATCCGGCCGGCGCGGGGCTGGCGGCGTGGCCGCAGCCGTTCAAAATCGCCTCGCTTTTCGAGCCCGTCAGTGTACCCGACCGGAGGCCGGCTGGTATGCCCCCGGGCCGCTGTTTTTCGCCCCTTTGTGCCGGGCGTGGGAACCGCCACCGGCCCTGCCCGGAGGCTGCTTTCTCTTTTTGAGATCTCTTCAGAAATATCAACAGCAGATAGCAGTGTCAGCCGGTGTGCTTCTCCACCGGCACACGCGTGCGCGGTTCGGCCGCCACGGCGTGCGGTCGAGGATGCCGCCAGGAGTTCAACTCCTTTGCACACAGCGGTTTGCCTGCATTTCGAGATGTGGACAACCTGCCTGGAGGCTGTCGGTGCCGCGTCGGTGTTCGGTCGGCAGCCGCTGGCGATGGGTGTCGCATCCCTGCAGATTGGTCGGTGGCTCGTTGGTCGGCGGCCGTCGATCGGCCGGCGAGAACATGCGGCTTTCGCGTGGGCAAAAGTGTCGTTTCCGCGCTGGCGGCGAAGTGGAGCCGTTTCCAACAGCGGACTGACGGTGTGCCTCCCACCGCGATCGTGGCCGGCTGGCCGAGATTTGCACGACCCTTTTTTCGTCGCCGACGTGGCGGTAGCCTGCGGAACGACGGAGGTTCGCCGCCTGCCGTCGCGGAAACACCACGCACCGGTTCGGCACGGATGCCGCGATCTCCCGTAGGGGAACGCAGCGATGTCCGCACCAGCCACGCC
Source organism: Pirellulales bacterium (assembly GCA_044344895.1). Lineage (GTDB taxonomy): Bacteria > Planctomycetota > Planctomycetia > Pirellulales > UBA1268 > CAMCQY01. The sequence goes on from JBIJCD010000241.1 coordinate 2,280, forward strand.
GTCGATGCCGCGACCAACCGGTCGCCGCGTGGCCGGCCAGGTCGTCTCGCTGCGGCTTGTGCATCACGCGCTCGAAGTGGTCGACATCGCCGCGGGCCGTGGTCAGCCCGCGGTCGGCTACACGCCGCTGGTGATCGCTGGTCCGGCGGGCTCAGGGAAATCCGCGCTCGTGTCGCGGATGTTCGTGGAGCACAGCCTGAAGCACCACAAGGTGGTGCAGCCGAACCGCTCGCAGCCGAGCGCCGTGCCGCCGGCGGAGCGGTTCGCGGCGGCCCCCGCCATGTGGGACGGCCGGACGCTGGGGCGGGAGGTCGCAGCCGCGCTGTCGCACGACACCCTGCACAGGCTGCGGGACCGGTTCGCCGCGCCGCGGCTGGTCATCATCGACGGGGTGGAGCAGGTCACGGCCTGGGACGTGCAGCGGATCCTGGCGCACCTCATCGACCTGGCCAGTGCCGGGGGGACGAGTTTCGTGGTGACCATGCGGGCGCACCCGATGGCTTCGCCGTCGGTCGAGCCGTCGCTCGCGTCGCGGCTCTCCGGCGGACTCGTGGTGCCGATGCCTCCGGCGGGGGTGCGGCCCGCGGACGTCGGCGGCGACAGGCGGGTGCCGTCGCTGCGCCGCGTGATCGGCGCGACGGCCCGCCACCATGGCCTCGCCGCCGCCGACCTGACAGGCCCGTCCCGCCGCAGGCAGGTGGCCCAGGCCCGCGGCATGGCGATGTATCTGGCGCGGACGCTCACCGCCCAGAGCCTGCAGGCGATCGGCAGGTCCTGCGGCGGCCGGGATCACACCACGGTGCTCCACGGCATCCGCGCCACCGAGGAGCGGCGGGCCCGCGATCCCGGCGTGGCGGCCGAGATCGAGCGGCTCGTCGAAGCGCTCGTGCGGCCGTAGCGCCGGCGGGTTTCGCGCCGGCCGCCGCGTACACTGTGCGGATGCGGCAGCCTGCCCCCATCTACCTCGATCATGCGGCAGCCACGCCGCTGGCGGCGGAGGTCGAGGCGGCCATCGCCACGGCGCAGGCGCTGGCGTTCGCCAACCCGTCGAGCCAGCATGCGGCCGGCCGGACGGCGCGGCGGCTGCTCGAGGATGCCCGCGACCGCATCATGGCGGCGGTCGGCGGCCGCGGCACCGGCAGCCATCGCGACCGGCTCGTCTTCACCTCCGGCTCGAGCGAGGCCAACCACCTCGCGATCGTTGGCCTGACCACCGGCCTCGGCGGCTCCGGCACGCTCTTCTCGTCCTGCCGCGACCACGCGAGCATCGTGCACGCCGTGCGGGCCGCGGCCCACGGCGGCTGGCGGGCCGAGACGCTGCCGCTGGATATGGCCGGCCGCCTCGATCCGCGGGTCCTCTCCGCCAGGCTCGCGGAGGTCGGCCGGGATGGTCCGGCGGTCGTCACGCTCACGACGGTCTGCGGTCAGACCGGCGTGATCGAGGCCGTGGTCGGCCCGCCCGCGGGCGGCAGCACGTTGCTCCACGTCGACGCCACGCAGTCGGCCGGTTTCCTGCCGGTCGATTTCGCCGCGTCTGCTGCGGCCACGCTGGCGTTGGCCCCGCACAAGTTCGGCGGCCCGCGGGGCATCGGGGCGCTGGTGGTTCGCGGGGGAGTGCCGCTCGAGCCGGTGCTCGCGGGAACGCAGGAGCACGGCCTGCGGGGGGGCACGGAGGCCGTGCCGCTGGCCGTCGGCTTTGCGCGGGCGATGGAACTCGCGGCCGCCGATCGTGAGTCGGCCGCGGCCCGCGTCGCGGCGCTGCGGGACAGGTTCGAAGAGCGGATCATGGCCGTCGCCCGCCAGGCGGGGATTGCGGCCGTGCGGATCGGCGCCGGCGGCCCGCGCGGCCCGCACATCGCGACCATCGCCTTCCCGGGCCTCGACCGGCAGTCGCTGGCGATGGCGGCCGACCTGGCGGGTGTCTGCCTGGCCACGGGCACCGCCTGCGCGAGCGGGTCGAGCGAGCCGGCGCCGGCGCTGGTCGCCATGGGATTGCCGCCGGAAGTCGTCCGTGGTGCGGTGCGTTTCAGCTTCGGCCGCTCGACCACGGTCGAGGAGATCGACCTGGCGGTCGCACGGCTCGCGCCGCTGATGACGCGGGGAGCATGACCGGCGACGGCCGAATGATTCGGCGGAACCGCTGAACGACGGCGAGTCCGCCGCCGGAGGGGGGCGGCCGCGGCCTGTTTCGGGCCGGGACGAACGGCCGCAAGCCGACTACTATTACGGGCGAGTCCAGAAGACCGGCGAGCACGGCCGTAGCGCTCGGGGCGTCCGCCGCCGTTGGCCGGGCGGACCTCGATCGCGATTCCCGCAGGTGGATGCGTGGCAGCACAGTCCCAGCACGTGGCGATCATCGGCGCGGGGCCTGCCGGCCTGACGGCGGCCTACCTGCTCACGCGGGCCGGCGTGGCGGTGACCGTGCTCGAGCGCGATCCGCGGTACGTCGGCGGCATCTCCCGGACGGTCGAATACAACGGCTTCCGCTTCGACATCGGTGGCCACCGGTTTTTCTCGAAGTCGCGGGAGGTCGAGGACCTCTGGACCGAGCTGCTCGGCGACGACCTGCTGCAGCGGCCGCGATCGTCGCGGATCTACTACGGCGGCAAGTTCTACGCCTACCCGCTCAAGGCTGGCGAGGCCCTGCGAAATCTCGGCATTCTCGAGTCGGCCCGCTGCGTCGCCTCGTATGCGAAGGCCCGCCTGTTCCCGGTAAAGAACCCGCGGACGTTCGAGGACTGGGTGTCGAACCAGTTTGGCCGGCGGCTGTTCGGCATCTTTTTCAAGACCTACACCGAGAAGGTCTGGGGGATGAGCTGCCGCGAGATCTCGGCCGACTGGGCCGCGCAGCGGATCGACAGTTTCCGCTACCCGCGCAAAGGGCCGGGCATGATGTGGGAGGCGGCCGCCGACCGCACGCGGGCCCAGGGTGGCACGATCAGGATGGGGGCCCAGGTCACGGCGCTGGAAAAGCTGCCAAGCGGCCGTTGGCGGGTGGGGTTTCGCCCGGACGGAGACCCGCCGGCCGCCACCGAATGGATCGAGGCCGACCACGTGATCTCCTCGGCGCCCATGCGGGAGCTGGCGGCCGCGATCTCCCCCCCGCTGCCGCCTGCGGTGCTCGCCGCCGCAGGAAAACTCCGCTACCGCGACTTCCTCACCGTGGCCCTCATCGTGCGGCCGACGAACCGCTTCGACGACAACTGGATTTACATCCACGAGCCGGGCGTGCAGGTGGGGCGGGTGCAGAACTTCGCCAGCTGGTCGCCGGAGATGGTGCCCGACCCGAATCTGGCCTGCTATGGCCTCGAGTATTTCTGCTTCGAGGGGGATGGCCTCTGGTCGTCGAGCGACGCGGATCTCGTGAAGCTCGCCTCGCGGGAGCTCGAGTCGCTCGGCCTCGTGGCGGCGGGCGACGTGCTCGACGGCCACGTGGTGCGGCAGCCGAAAGCCTATCCGGTCTACGACGACGACTACGCGCGGCATGTCGACACGATCCGCCGAGAGCTCGACGCCCGCCATGCCGGCCTGCACCTGGTGGGCCGCAACGGCATGCACAAGTACAACAACCAGGACCACGCCATGATGACGGCGATGCTCAC
>JBIJCD010000071.1:0-11392 GCA_044344895.1 Pirellulales bacterium
GGCCGTCGACTGGCGGCCGCGGCTGCTGGTGGCGGCGGCCACGGCGCTGGTGATCCTGGCCGCCGCGCAGCGGGAGCGGCTGCCGATCCTGCCGGCGAGCCGTCTGATCGACGGTCTCGGGATCGACTATTTGGGCACGATCTCCTTCAGCGTGTTCCTCATCCACTTTCCCGTCTGCCTCGTGGTGAGCGGCTGGCTCTCGCAGTGGCCGCTCTCGCCGGCAGAGGCGCTGGCGGGCATGGTGGCGGCGTGGGGTGCGAGCCTGCTTTTGGCCATCGTGTTTCACCACGTGGTCGAGCGGCCCTGCTGGCGGCGGCCGGTTCGAGCGCCGGCCGGGTGACATACTGGCCGCGATGGGAGCAGGAGGCAGCCGCCGAGCCTGCGGCTCAGAGCCCGAACGCCACGTCCATCTCGCGGGCCACGCCCCGCAGATACGCCTCGTCGCCGCCGGCGACCTCCGCGGCGAGCCAGCCGTGGAAGTTGATCTCGCGAAGCGCCTTGCGGACGTCGGCGTAGTCGATGTCGCCCGCACCGATCGCGGTGAACTTCCCCTCGGCTCGCGAGAAGCCCTTCACGTCGAGCTTGAGCACCCGCCGGCCGAGGGTGCGGATCCAGTCGCCCATCGAGCCGAACTTCCAGTGGTTGCCGATGTCGAACTGCATGCCGACCCAGGGGGACCGGAAGTCGTCCACGTAGCGGACGAACCTGTCGGCGGTCTGGTCGGCACCGCCGTCGTGGTCGTAGAGAAACTGGTTCCACACGTTCTCGATCAGGATCTGCACGCCCAGTTCGCCGGCCAGCGGAATCGCCTGGGCGATGTTGTCGACCGACCGCTTCCAGATCTCAGCCTCGGGCCCGTCCACCCCCTTGCCGGCGACCAGCAGCACGCTGTGGCCGCCGACCGCGTGCGTGTCGCGAATCGCCTGCAGCAGGCTGGCGAGCGCCTTCGCCCGGGTCGCGGCGTCGGGGCTCGTGTGCCGCACCTCCCAGTGGCCGGAGCAAACGCTGCCGTCGACCGGCAGGCCGCTCTCCGCGATCGCCCGCTTCGTCTCGGCGACGTCGCCGTTGGGAAAGTCCATCTCGACGCCGTCGAAGCCGGCCGCTTTCGCCGCACGGAACCGCTCGACGAGCCCGGCGTTGCCTGGCAGCTTGATCATGCCGATCTTGAGCGTCTTCTTGAGGCGGCCGGCGAGGGCGTCGGGCACGTCGGCCGCGGCCTGTGCGCGGCGTGCCAGGAGCGCGGGGCCGACGAACGCGGCGGCGCCGGCGAGCGCCGCCTCGCCCACGAAGCGGCGGCGGGAGAGTGGCGGGACGGTGCGGGAGCCTGCTGCGGGCGTGGCGGGATGCGAAGCGGTCATGGGCGGCCCTCGGAAGCGTGTGACTGGGGAACGAGTCATGAGAGCGTGCCGCGGAGCGTGAAACGCGTCGCGACCGTGGTGGCAACCTACCAGCCGCCGTGAGCCGCCTGCAATTCGGCCGTCCGTGCGCCCGTCACACCGGCCGCTTGATCGCCCGCAGGCCGGCGATGAGCGCGATGGCCCCGACCGTCGCCGTGATCAGACTGCCGAGCAGGCCCGTCGCCGACAGGCCGAGCAGACCGAAGAGGAATCCGCCGAGGATCGCGCCGATCACGCCGACGACGATGTCGCCCACGACCCCGAATCCGCCCCCCTTCATGATCTGGCCGGCGAGCCAGCCGGCGGCTAGTCCGATGAGCAGAAACCAGAGAATGTCCATCGTGTCGGTTGCCCGGAGGTGAGAGTGGAGATTACCGCGACGGCTCTACCGGCCAGTCTTCTAACTATCGTATCCAGGCCGCTCGTGCGTTGCTCGCCACCGCGGCCTCACCGGCGGCCCGCCGGAATTGGTAGCATGATTTGCTCATTCCCTGCCCCCGGGACCCTCCTGCCATGCCTGCCAAGCGGCCCGAGAAATCGCTCGATCTGAAGCTCGCCCGGATCGTCGCCGACCCCTCCTGCCGCGACTTCATCCTGGCCGATGCGAAGGACGCCGACATGGCCTTCGGCCTCGCCTCGCCCGGGCTCGCGCCGGGCGGCCGGCCCGGCACGGGTCCGTTTCGCACGATCGCCGCGTATCGCGAGAGCATCCGCGAACTCGTTCGCCAGGGGCTCGTCGACATCATGCTCATGAGCGCGAGCACGAACGAGATTCTCGGCATCGACGAGGGGATCTTCGTCGACAGCCACGTGACGCCGGCCGTGCGGATGAACGACACGACCGACATCTGGCTGGCCGCCGGCACCGGCGGCTACGGCCGCGAGCCCGCCCTCCCCTTCTCCACCGCCACGATCCCGCAGGCCCGCTGCGGCCGCGTGTCGTGCGACGCCGCGGACGTGAGCCGCGGGGCGAACCTCGGCCTTTTTTCGATGACGCTTAACGACGACGCCCATCTCGATCGCGACATGCTCACCGCCTACTGGGAGTTCCGGCTCGAGGCGGAGCGGGCGGGATTTCGTCACTTCCTCGAGGTGTTTTTTCCCAACGCCCCCGACGCGGTGCCCGGCAAGCCCGCTGGCCGGCTCCGCGACCGACCGGGCGGGATCGCCCGGTTCCTCGCCGACCACGTCGTGCGGGCGCTCGCCGGCGTGCCGCGGGCCGGCCGGCCGATCTTCTTGAAGATTCCCTACCTCGGCCCGGAGGTCACGGAGCAGCTGGCGGCTTACGACCGATCGGTCGTCGTGGGCATCCTGGGGGGCGGCGCCGGCACCACGCACGACGCCTTCGGCTTGGTCGAGGAGGCGAAGCGGCACGGCGCCCGCGTCGCGCTCTTTGGCCGAAAGATCAACGCGGCGGAGCACCAGCCCACGTTCGTGCGGTTTCTCAGGGCCGTGGCCGACGGCGACCTCGCCGCCGCCGAGGGCGTGCGGGCCTACCACGGCGAGCTGCAACAGCTGGGCATCAAGGCCCAGCGGTCGCTCGAGGCCGACCTGGCCCGCAGCGACACAGCCTCGGCCTACGGGGGCTGAAGCGCGGGCGGGCTTGACACCGCATTCGACTGTGGTGGAGCACCGGCTCGGGGGCGGCAAAAGTCTCCTCGCTGTGGCCGAAGCGGCCACACGCTCGTCGAGCGTTCGCCGACCCCCTCGCCTCCCTGCCCAGACCGCGGAGATGTCGCTACAGCAAAACCATATGCGCTCTAGCGGGTCCGCTGCCGCGGGCGGCGGGCCGCGGTTCGCGGCGGTGGGACCGGACGGCCTCCGCCTGATCCGCCGAGGCCGTGGGCTGCGGCATAGCCCCCGGACGGGCTGAAGAAGAACTCCTCCGCCGGCCACGGATGTGGGCCGTCGTCGAAGACCGGCTGGGCAGGCTGTGTGGCCGCTGCCGGCGTCGGCGCCGGTGTCGCGGGAGCCGGCGCGGGAGTCGGGATCGGAGCCGCCAACGCGACGGGCCGCCGGCGCCATTCGCGGCGGGGATCGTTGAGCGATCGCACGGTGGCGTCGGCGTCGGCGAAGATCTCTGCGACGTGTGCATGGCAGGTGAACACCAGCATCTGCCGCTCGCCCGGCTGGTCGGAGACGAAGTCCACAAGCACGCGGGCGGCCGAGCGCGCCCGCTCGTCATCGAAGTTGACCAGGGCGTCGTCCATCACGACCGGCAGCTGCACCCCGTGCCGCTGCAGATCGCGGACCAGCGCCAGCCGCAGGGCCAGGAACACCTGCTCCCGCGTACCGCGGCTGAGCCGCTCGGGCTTCCAGATCGATCCGTCCCGCTCGTGCACCTCCAGCCGCGCCTCGTCGATCGTGGTGCTGATCGACGTGTAGCGGCCGTCGGTCAGACGGGCGAGCCAGTGCGAGGCGTCGCGGAGTACCGGCGGCTGATGGTCGCGGGCGACCGCGAGCCGCGTCTCCTCGAGCAGGAGCCCCGTCCGCTCCAGCAGCCGGCGCCGGTCGAGCTGCGTTGCCAACTGCTGCTCGACGTCGGCCAGTTCGGCCTGCAGCGGCTCGGTGCAGCGGTCGCGGGCCGTGACCTCCACCTTCGCGGAGATGCCCGCGCGGCGGTCGTGGGCGAGCGTGAGCGACGTCCGCAGGCGATCGGTGGCCTCGCAGGCGCGGGCCAGACGCTGCTCCAGCGGCGTCGTCGCCGCGGCCTTGTCGCGGGGCTGCGGCTCGACGGTGCAGGCGAGCCACTGGTCGAGGTCGGCGGGCTCCGTGACCCGGTGCCGGGCTTCGAGCCAGGCGGCCTCGGCCGCCTCCGCGTCGAGCTTCGTCTGCTCGTAGAGCGGGCGGCGGTCGACCTTGGCCAGAAAGTCCTTCTCCGTCGACACGCCCCAGCGCGTGAAGAAGTCATGCTCGTGCCGCTCCGCGACCGCCAGGTGCTTCTTCGCGCGGCGGTGGGCCGAACGGGCCCGCTCGAGCTTGCGGGTGAGCGAGCCGCGGCGGCGGTGGGCGAGCGTCTCCGCCTCGAGCTGCTCCCGCAGCTGCCTGACGTGGTCAAGCGGCGTCGTCTCGGGAACGAGCTCGCACTCCACCATCAGTTCGTCGATCCTCGTGGCGATCGTGGCCAGTTCCTCCCGCTTCTGCCGGGCCTCGTCCGACAGCCGGCGCCGGTCGTCGTCGAGGGTCATGAGCGTGTGACGGTGCAGTCCGATCTGCTTGACCTCGCGGGGAGAGAGCGTCGTGGGGAGGCCGCGGGCCTCCAGGCCTCGCTGCCAGCGCAGGCGGGCCGCCTTGCGCCGGGAAATGGCTCGCTTGAGGGCCTGTTCCGCCACGGCCACCTTGTCGGAGAGCACGTGCATCGAGCCCTCGCGGGCGGCGAGTTCCTCCAACCGGTCGATCTCCACCTGCACGGCCGCCAGCCGTCGCTCCAGCGGAGTGGCGGCGTCGGCGGGGATTTTCTTGTCGAGCAAGGCGCACTGCGCGAGCAACTCCTCTCGCTGCTTGTGCACCATGGCGTTCTGGCTGCGTGCCGCCTCGAGCCGGCTGGAGGCCGCACGGTCGAGCGTCCAGGTCGTCACCGAAGCCACGCCCGTACCGGCCAGGCCGAGGGCGGCCAGGGCGTAGGCGAGCGGCCCGGTGACGGTCGACGGCAGCAGCAACCCCGAGAGCAGCATGCCCGCTCCGGTGACGAAGACGGCGCCGAGCGGGATCAACCAGCTCAGCGGGAGCAGCTGACCCTGCAGGTGCTCCGCCACCTCATGGTCGAGTCTGGCGATCGAGCGATCGAGGTCGGCGAGCTGTTCGGCGGCGGCGAGGCGGTTGCGAAACGCGGTCGCCCGCGACGTGGCCTCCTCGATGGCCTCCGCGATCGTCATGCCGCGGACACCGGAGCCGCCTTTCACGAGCCCGCGGGTCCCTTCGAGCGTCTCCTTCGCTTCGGCGACGCCGCGCCGGGCCGCGGCCACTTCCCGCGACGCCGCGGCGCACTCCCGCGCGCGGGAACGCAGCGGGCCGAACGACCGCATGAAACCCTCCGGCAGCAGCACGTCGGGGAGCGTGTCGGCCCCGTCGATGGCCGCCGACACCGCGACGATGCGGGACAGCCCGGCCACGCCCACCTGCTCGCCGAACCGCCTCGCGGCGAGCCGCGCGTGCGCTTCGGCCCGCGCGACCTCGGCGACCGCCCGTTCCAGGCGGGGCTGGTCTTCGCAGACCGCGGCCACCGCGGCCCGCTTCTTCCACAGGGCCGACTCGGCCGGGATCTCGGCGAGGCTGCGGGCGAGGCGTGTGCGGGTGGCCTGCCGGCGCCGCGCCAGACGTGCCAGCTTGCGCCGGGTGCGATGGGCACGCTTCCAAGAGTCGAGGTCGGCGTGCACCAGCCGCGTGCCGACCAGCGCCTGCAGCCGCTCGGCGGTGTCGCGATGGGCCCGGTAGAGGGGCTCCAGCGGCAGCACCCGCCGCACCACGTTTTCTGCCTCCACAGCATGCGCGATGGCGGCTTCGAGGTGGGCGATCTCCGCGTCGGTGCGGGCCAGTTCCGCCAGCAGTCCGCCCGCGGCCACGGCGGGGGCGTTGAGGGCGGCGAGGCGATCGAGCACCTCGTGCCGCCGCAGCCGCAGCGACTCGATCGGGGACAGCGCCGGGTCGGATGAGTCGAGCCGCTCGATCGCCTGGCGGATGTGCGCGAGCACGCGGGTCACCTTCGAGCGATCGAGGCCGCTGGCGAGTTCGTAGAGGCGGCTGCCGCAGCCCTCGGGCTCGAGGGTCCGCAGTTCGTGCAGTTCGTCGAGGCCGAAGGCCATCACGTTGGTGAACGTCCGCTCGTCGATCTCGCCGACGACGTCCTGCAGGTAGGGGCGGTTCCAGGGAAGGCCGTCGGCGGCGGGCGCGATGTCGGTCAGGGAGATGAAGTCGCCGGTGTCCCCGCCGAGCCCGACGATGTCATCCTCGTAGCTGGACTGCGTGAGCGTCGCGATCTCGGGCCCCTCGTGCCGCCGCTCGATGGCCAGACGCCGGCCGTCGCCGCCCATGCCCACGATCAGCCGGCCCGCACAGGGACGCTGCGGGTCGAGCACGCCGCGGCGGAACAGCCCCTCGAAGCCGAAGAACATCGCGCGGACGAACTCAAGCAGCGACGTCTTGCCCGTCTCGTTCGTGCCGTGCAACACCTGAACGCCCGGGCCGAGCCCGTCGATCGTCACGTTGGTCAGCGCGCCTGACCGCTCGATGTGGATGCTCTCGATGTGCATGGTCGCGGACTCCGTGGAACGCCGGCACGCGGTGCCGATGGTCAGGTGGATTCGATGAGTTCGAGGGCCAGCCAGGCCGCCTCGCGGGCCAGGTCGGGGGGCACGGCCGAAAGCTGCTGCTGCTCGATGCCATTGCAAATGTCGGCCAGTGCCGTGGAGAACGACGTGGTGCTGCCCGGCTTCGCTCCCGAACGGGTGTGCCCCAACGCGACCAGCGACTCGCCGGGGTCGGCCAGCAGTTCGTTGCACCACGCGCGGAACGTGCGGGCGTCGTAGAGCTGCCGCACCCGGGCCAGCGTCTCCGCCGAGATCTCAGCCACCCGCACGCGGCGGGCCACGCTCGTGCCGCACTCGACGTGGCAGCGGACGACCTGCAGGGGACCGTGCGGATCGAGCGCCGCCGCCTCGATCGCCGACCAGATCGCCGTGGCGAGCTCCTCGTCGCCGCCGGTGGCCGAAGAGATGCTGAGCGTCTGCCAGGCGACGTGGTGGGTGGACTGTTCGCGCCAGCTGTTGCGCCAGTCCGTCCGCGACTCGTGCAGGTCGCGACGGTCGGCCAGCGCGATGCCGTCGTCAGCGGGCGGGTGTTCGAGGAGAGTGAGCAGGCCGCACGATCCGGCGCCGGCCTCGTGCGCCGACCGGGCCTGCAGGGCCGGCAGGGCATGGATGCCGGGGGCGTGCGCCTGGCGACGGCGGGAGCCCCAGACGCAGAACGAGGCGGCATGCAACCAGTGCGGCACGGACCGGTGGGCGTCGCCGCCGTCGGCGTCGTGATCCCAGCGCTCGGAGCTCCAGTGGCCCGCGTCCCAGCCGATGACGATGCGCCGCTCGTGCGTCCCGGGCGCCGACGCCGCGGCGTCGGTGGCGGCCAGCCCCGGATCCGCCTGCGCGGAGATGACCGCGACGGGAATGCCTCGGATCTCGAGGTGGAGTGGGGCATGCGGCGTGACGAAGAACAGCCCGGCGGGCTCGCCGAGCATCCGCGCCACGTCGGCGCACGCAGCGCGATCCGCCGCCATCCACGCCGTGCGGCAGCCGTGGGAGGCCAGTCCGGAGATCAGCGACCGCAACGCCGCGGCCTGCGCGGGACTGGCCCGCTGTGGATCGAGGACGCGGCCGAAGAGGACGAGCAGCGTCGCCTGAGCCTGGCGGGCCGCCGCCGCCGCGGACTCCAGCGCGTCCAACGGGGCCGCCGCCACTGCGTCCGCCACGGCCGGCGGAGCGGACTCCAGCCGCGGGAGGGGGCGATCGAGAGCCGGGTCGAAAGCAAAAACGATGTCGGCCAAGGCATCCGCCTTTTCGTCTGGGCACCGCCAGGGTGCTGGTGCGCCGACGGGCCGACTGCCGGGGCCAAACGAGGCGGACCCGAGCCGATCCGTGGCAGGGGAATGCAGGGAAGATGGGGGCAATGTAACGCCCGGCTGCCCGTCGCCGCCAGCGCAAAAAATCGGGTCGAAACGGACCGTCGTCCCGGGGATTCGCTGGCTTTTCCACCGGGGCGACTTCGCGGCGATCATGGAATCGCCCGGGATCGTCGGAATCGGGCAGGAGCACGCTGCTGAACGTGCCGGGCTGGCTCGACCGGCCAGCGGCAACGGGTGGCGATCGCACTGCGGGTGCGCGGTCGGCGCTAGCCAAACAGCTGCCGCAGCGGGCGGCCGCCGCCGACGATCGGGATGGGACGGCCCTCGGCGTCGGGCAGTTGCAAATCGGGATCGATGCCGAGGGCATGATAGATCGTGGCCGCGAGATCCTCAGGCGACGTCGGCGCCTCGACCACCTCCGCCGCGTGACGGTTCGTCTCGCCGTGGACGATACCGCCCCGGACGCCGGCGCCGGCGAGCACCGCGGGAAACACCTGGCTCCAGTGGTCCCGCCCCCACGCTGCGTTGGGCTTTGGCGCGCGGCCCATCTCCCCGAGCGCCACTACGAGCGTCTCGGCGAGCAGGCCGCGGGCCTCGAGATCCTCGATGAGCGCCGAGTAGGCCTGGTCGAACGTCGGCAGCAGCCGATGGCGGACGTCGTCGCTGTTGCGGTGCGAATCCCAGCTGTAGCCGTCGACGCAATCGTAGTGCACGGTGACGAACCGGACGCCGGCCTCGACGAGCCGCCTCGCCATCAGCACCGACTGGCCGAAGAGATGGCGGCCGTAGCGGTCGCGAACCTGCGCCGGCTCGCGCCGGATGTCGAGGGCCGTGCGGGCCTGCGGCGAGCCGACGAGCCCCGCGGCCCGCTCGCGGAATCGGTCGAAGGCGGCCGCGGACGGGCTCCCGTCGAAAACGCGACGCGACGCGTCGAGCTGGTCGAGCAGCGACAGGCGACGCTCCAGCCGGTCGAGCGTGAGCACGTGCGGGTCCGCGAGGCCCTGGAGTCGAAAATCGGCCTCGGCATCGGTGCAATCCCGCCAGTAGGGATTGTCGGCGTCGTTCCTCTTGTCGATCGCGGTGGTCAGCGGGTTGTAGGACTGGCCGAGCCAGCCCGCGTATTCGCCGGGGCGGACGTACTGGCCGGAGGCCTGCAGCCGCCCGAGGCGATTCGGCAGGACGACGTAGGAGGGAAACGCAGTCTGCGCGGCCTCCGCGCGGCCGTGCTGCGCGAGATACTCCACCACCGATCCCATCGACGGCCAATCCTTGGGCGTGGCGCTGAAGCCCGCCCCCACCGGCACGTGCCAGCGGCGGCCCGTCTGGATGTAATGGCCGCCACCGCTGTGGTCGTTGTAGGAGTGTGTCATCGATCGGATGACGCAGACGCGGTCCGACACGGCCGCCGTGCGCGGCAGGTGCTCGCAGATTCGCAGGCCCGGTGTCCGCGAGGCGATCGGCACGAACGGTCCGCGGATGTCGGCCGGCGCGTCGGGCTTCATGTCGAAGGTCTCGAGCTGGCTCGGCCCCCCGAAGAGAAACAGGAAGATGACCGACCTCGCCCGCGGCGCGACCCGGACGCCGGCCGCTTCGGCGGCGAGCAGCGTCGGCAGGTCGAGTCCAAGAAGTCCCGCGCCCCCCGCCTGCAGGATGCGGCGGCGTGTGGACCGCGCAGCCGACGCGCCTCGCGCAGAACCGCGGCGGGTCTCGATGATCGAGAGCATGGGAACGCCTCCGCCGTGCCCGTCGGCCGCCGCGCCCGATCACGGGGCCGAAGACTCGATCGAGTGTAGATCGGCGGCCCAGCGGCGGAAACCCAGGCCGCTCAGGTTGTCAGCATGGGCGGCAACGCGGCGAACTCGGCCGCGGTCGCCGTCGCCCAGGCTTCGTCGCCGTCAGCTGGGCCCACGGCCGCGAGCACGCGACTGCGGAGCAGCACGCCCTTCTCCAGCGCGGTCGAGAAGAGCCAGCATGCGATCGCGGTTCGGCCGGCCTGCGGTTGAACTTCGATTCCGCCGACCTCGCCGGGGTGCCCGGCCATGAGAACGCTACCACGGTCGCCTCCGCTGCGCCGCAAAAGCAGGCAGGTGGCGGCCGCGGAGGGAGTCGGTCGCCAGCGGACGGTTCCGTCCGCGGACGTGCCCCACATCATGTCGGCAGTCGGGCTGGCGACCGCGGACCGGACGGCGAGGATCGAATCGCTGTGCAGGAGCGACGTCTGGGCGGAAACGACGACCTGCCAGCCGCTGACGCCGGTGCCGCAGGGGTGCAGCCTCCACATGGCGGTGGCCCGAAGGTGGCGGGCGTCGTCCGACTCGTAGACCGCGGTGACGTCGCTTCCCCGCGCCCAGTGGTCGGAGAGCCGCCAGTGGTTTTGCAGGTCGAGCCCGAGCAGGTGATCGGCTGCAGGATCAAGCGAGTTTCCCAGCACGATGCCCGCGGCCGGCGCGTCGAGATCGATCGCTGCCGAACCGGAGAACCGCGGGTCGTGCACGCGACGGCCGGTCACAGCCCAGCGGGCTTCGGTCGCGGACGCTGCTGCCGACGGATGCATGCCAAAACCTCGCGGGGACGAGCGGCGGGGTGAGAGCGGGCTCCAGTGAAAGGAGCCGAGAGTCTACCGCGTTCGCGGCCCGCCGACACGTGCGGCCGTTGCGACCCGGTCGGGGAGAAGGCGTCCCCCTTTTGCAACGGTCGCACTACACTTAGGCACTTAGGCGTGCGGTGCGATCGCACGCATGCGACTGCGCGTCGCCCTTTTCGATGATCCCGCCTCGTATCGACCGCGCCGAGATTCCTTCGTGCCTTCCGCCATCCCGCCCAACGCGCTGGCTCTCTGCGAGGCGGCGGCCCGCGCTGGTGGCCTCGTGCTGCTCGACTGGGTCGGCCGGTTCGCCGTCTCGAACAAAGGGCCGCGCGATCTCGTGACCGAGGCCGATGTCGCGTCGCAGCGGGAGATCCGCCGGATCCTCCTCGGCGGGTTTCCCGAGCATGGCTTCATCGGCGAGGAGACGTTACCCGAGCATGCCGCCGATGGCCGTTCGGATCGAGCCGTCGCCAGTCCGCCCATGTTTCGCTGGGTGGTCGATCCCTTGGACGGCACCAGCAATTACGTGCACGGCTTCCCGGCGTGGTGCGTGTCAGTGGCGTTGGCACTGGGCGACGAGATCCTCGTCGGCACGGTGTATGATCCGGTGCGTGACGAGTGCTTCACCGCCCAGCGCGGTGGTGGCGCGGCGCTCAACGGGCGGTCGATCAAAGCTGCCGGAACGCCGAGCCTGGCCGAATCGCTCGTCGCGGTCAGTTTTCCGCCGCACGTCGAGCCAGAGTCGCCGGCGATCAGGGATTTTCTCTCCCTGCTGCCGCGGGTGCACTCGGTGCG
>JBIJCD010000123.1:0-8688 GCA_044344895.1 Pirellulales bacterium
GACGGCGCTGAATCTGGCGTGGCTGGCATGCGGCCGCCTCGACGCGTTCTGGGTGCGGCGGATCGCCTGCTGGGACGTGGCCGCCGGCCTGCTGCTCGTGCGCGAGGCGGGTGGCAGCGTGGCGGGCTTCGCCGGGGGACGCATCGCAGCGCCCGACGCGCACGTCCCGCTCGACGACCCCGCATTCATCGCGGCCTGTTCGCCGCAGGTGCTGGCGGAACTCGGCGACGCGCTCGTGGCCGGCTGACCGCACGAGTCGTCGGCAGCCGACCGCGGCTGGTTTCGCCACGGCGAGCCGCGGCCGTCGCGGTCCCGTGTGGCCCCCGGGCCGGCCGTACGGATCGTGCCGGTCGTGGCGACGAGGCGGAAAGGTGGGGCCCCGCCGCCGCGGTTCGCGACGGGAAGCGGCACCCGGGGGTAGGCTGCGGGGTAGGCTGAAGAAGGCCGGGCGCCGTTGCGCAATCGGCATTTCTTGCCAGTGCCCGGGAGTCCGGCGGTCAGATGCCCCCGTCTGTCGTGATCCGTCGTGCGAGCTGTGTGCTGCGAACGGCCGTCTTCGCGGCACTGGCCCTGGGCTGCGCCTGCGGCCACGGACAGGATGCGGCCGCGCCGCAGGTGCGGGAGTCGGGGCCCGAGATCTATTACATGCAGGACGACTCCGGCCGGCTCGTGCCGGTGCCGGGATTTCGGTATCGGGATTTCGTCGACCTGCTGCGGATCAAGGAAGGGCTGCCCGGGCTGCCGGAGGCGCCGGCAGCGGTGCTGGAAAACGTCGTGCTGCGGGCGCGGCTCCTCGGCCCGCCTGTCACCGATCCCGACGCCGAGCAGCGCGAGGAAGAAGTCGCGACCGCGGCCACCTGCAGCGTGGTCGTCGAGCTGTCTGTCCGCCAGACCCGCGCCGGCTGGGCCAGCCTGCCGATCGGGCTCGACGGGCTGCTGCTCACGGCATCTCCGCAGTACCAGGGGCCGGGCCGCATGCTCCTGTCCACCGCCGGCGATGCCGTCGACGCCGCGCAGCCGACCGGCTTTCGCCTCTGGTTGTCGGCGCCGGCGGCGGCGGGTGAGCCCGACGTCAGGCACGTGGTCCGCTTCGAGGGCACCGTCGCCGTGGATGCCTCTCCGACGCACGAGTCGATCGCGTTGGAATTGCCCCGGGCCACGGCATCGCTGGTGGAAATCGAGACCCCGCGGGATCGCCCGGTGGTCTCGGTCCGGCCGCCCGCGTTGCCGCCTCGCGTCGCTCCCGGTGCGGCGGGCGGCGGTAGCATCGTCGGGCTGGTGGGCTTGTCGGGAAAGGTGCGGATCCGGATCGGCGATCGGGACGGCGCGAACAGCGCCGCGGCCGACGCAGCGGGTTCCGCGGTGCCGCAGTCCGTCGTCGAGACGATCGTACGGATCGATGGTCGGGTCGCCGTTACGGAGGGCAGCCTTCGGCTCGACAACCTGCCGATCGGCACCGACACGATCCGCGTGACGCTGCCGCCCCGCTCGTCGCTGCGTGGTGTGCGGCCGCCGGCCGCACTCGTGCGCATGGAGGAGGCGGACTCCCGGCCGGTCGCGGTGGTGCGGGTCGACCGCGCGGCGGACGGCCGCTGCCTCGTCGACCTCGAGACCGAGCGGCCCATCGACCCCACCGGCCGTGAGGCGTTCGAACCCCTCGGTTTCGCCGTCGACGGCATCCCGCTGTGGCGGCAGTGGGGCCGGGCGAGCCTGGTGGTCGACGGTGACTGGCAGGTGGAGTGGGACGACGCCGGCGGCAACCGACGGATCGATCCGCCGGCCTCGGCCCGCGGGCCGGGCTTCGTGGCCGCGTTCGCCTTCGACGCGCAGCCCGCCCGGCTGCCCCTGCGGGTGCGGCCGCGCGGCAGCCGCGTGGTGATCGAACCCGAATACCGGTACGACGTCGCCGCCACGCGGGTATCGCTCGAAGCGCGGCTTCGTGTGTCGGTCCGCGGCGCGCCGGCGTCGCGGATCGTCGTGCTGCTGGGCGACTGGGACATCGATGAGGTGGGGCCCGGCAGCATCGTCGACGCAGCGGCCGTCTCGACGGAGGGTGGCAGGCTCGTCATCCCGTTTCTGCAACCGCTTTCCGGTGATGCCGTCGTGGAGATTCGCGGCGGGTTGCCGCTCGAGCCGGGTGTCGACCGTGTCGGCTGGACGATCCCGGCACCGCAGGCCGACCTCGTCGGCCCGGCATCGATCGTCATCGGCTCGCAGAGCGACATCGAACTGCTGCCCGATCCCGAGGCCATCCAGGGGCTCGTTCGTCACGTCGTGCCGACGGCGATGCGGTCGGACGCTGACCGGCCGACGCTGGCCTACCGGTTGGATGGCGCCGACGGGAGCTTCGCCGCGACCCGGAGGTTCCTGCCCCGGCGGGTGGATGCGAGCATCGCGGTGCAAGCCGACGTCGACGATGCCAACACGCTCGTCCGCCAGACGATCCGGTTCGAAGTCGCCCACGTCCCGCTGGAATTCGTCACGCTGGACGTACCGGAGACGGTGATGCGGACGAATACACTGGAGATCCGTCAGAACGGCCAGTTACTCAATCCGGTCGAAGAGTTCGCAGCCGCCCGACGGCCGCCCGCCACTCCCGGGTCCGACGAGGATGCCGAATCGCCGGCGACACCGGACGAATCGCCGGCGGCCGCCATCCGGCTGCGGGCGATGCTCGCCGTGCCACTTTTGGGCGCGGGCGAGGTGAGCGTGCAGTACGAGCTGCCCACGCCGGCCGTGCCGGCGGAAACGACGGTGGCGGAGGATCTGCCGCTGGTGCTGCCGGCGGGGGCGCGGATCGGCCGCCAATCGGTCGCGATCACGGTGCCCGAGACGCTTGCGGTGGATGTCCGCGGCGGAGCCTGGAAGCGCGACCTTACCGGGCCGGGGTCGGCCGCGGCGACGGGGCGTCTGTGGACCACGGCCCGGCTGCAGCCGGTCGTGCCGCTCGCGCTTTCCGCGCGGCAGCGGGTTGCGCAGGGAGAGACCGAGGTGGAGGCGGCCTGGCTTCAGACCCTGCTCAGCGGCAGTCGGCGGCAGGACATCTATGCCTATGCATTCACGAGTTCGGCCGAGCGGCTCTCGCTGCTGCTGCCGCCGGATCTCGCCACGGTGCCTGCCACTATCGCGACGGAGCGGGCCGTCGACGAGATCGAACCGGCCCCGGACGACGTGGGGATCGAGGTGTGGCTCGACGGCCGCCGCCAGCCCGATGCCCTGCGGGCCGACGGCAGGATCGTCGTCGACCTGCCGCAGCGCGGGGCGGCAGGGGCGTGGCTGCTGGAGATCGTCTGCCTGCGGAACCGCGAGGGAATCGCCGGCCGATTCGGCGCCGCCGCCCGCATGCCCGACGTGATCGACCTCGAGGCACCGGCCTTTCCCCAGGGGACCGTGCAACGGCGGTTCTATTGGGAGCTGCTGCTGGAGCCCGATGACCACGTCGTCCGGCGCTCCAGCCGTTGGACGCCGCAGCAGCGCTGGGAGTGGAAGGAAGGTGGGCTGCGGCAGGTGCCTGTCGTGTCGCGGGCGTCGCTGGCGACGTGGCTGGCTGCCGCGGTCGGGGACACCGCGATCGGTTCACCACGGCTGCGGGGCGACCCTCCGGGGGTCGGATCGCGGCTGGTCTATTCGGGCGTCGGGCCGCCCGGCGCGGCACGGCTGTGGGTCGTGCCCACGTGGCTGCTCGTGCTGGCGGTTTCCGGCCCCGTCCTCGCGGTCGGCACGCTGGCCGTCTATCGGCCTTGGATGCGGCAGATGCCGGTGATCCTGACGGCCGCCGCGGTGGCGAGCTTGGCGGCCGCGGTGCTTCCCGACCTGGCACCCCTGGTCGCACAGGCCGCCATCCCCGGGCTTGCGCTCACGGCGCTGGCCGCGGGCTTGCGGGGCTGGCGACGGGTCGCCGGATCGGCGGCGGGCCGGCCTGGCCCGGGTGCCTGGGCGACGTCGCCCACGCAGGCCGTGCCGCCGTCGTCCCTGATCATCTCTCCCGCGGTGCGGGCGGAGTCGGAGGTGACTGCGATCGCTGGACGGAACCCGTCATGAACGCCGCCCTCCGGTCGATGACATGCAGCCTGTGCGTCGCGGCGCTGGCCGCCGTCGTGTCGCCGTCCACCGTGCTCATCGCCGCGGAAGCGGCCGACGGGCCGCCGCAGACTCTCGAGTTCAGGCGGGTGCACGTGCCGTCCGACCGGCTGACGGAGGTGCCGCTGGGCGGCGGTCGGTACGTGCCGATGTCGGCGAACGAATTCGAGGACGGTATCGCCCGTCTGTCGCGGCGGCATGGTGGTGCGGGTCCGCAGACCCTGTCGGCCCTGCGGGCCACCGCCGACATCGCCCGCTACGACCTGTCGCTGGAGGGTGGCCGGTTTTCGGGCACCGTGTCTTTCGACGTCGGGGCGTTCGCCACCGCCGACATGTCAGGGGCCGGGCTGCGGGAGCTTCCACTGGGTGATCTCGACATCCGTGCCGGCACGATGCGGACAGCGTCCGGCACTGGAGAAGCCGTGATCTTCGGCCGGCAGGACGGCATGCTGGCCGTGGCGACTCCCGAACCCGGCGTGTACACCTGCACGTTCCAGCTGCTGCTCGAGCCGGCGGTCGGTGCGCATCAGCGCGTGCTCGTGCCGCTCGTGCCGGCGCTGTCGTCGACGGTCGACCTGTGGCTGCCGTCCGCGCTGCGTCCGGTCGTCGTCGGCGGTGGCGTGACGGTCGTGCCCGTGCCGGGTGAGGACCGTGACCGGGCCGCCGCGTCCGGCACCGGATGGCGGATCGAGACGGGGCCGCGGGACGCGCTCGAGATTCTGCTCCTGCCGCGCGAGTCGGCCGAGCAGCAGCTGGCGGCCTGGACGACGGTCAGCATCCGTGGCCGCGAGGCGACGATCACGGTATGCCTCCGGCCGTCGGCACCCTGGCTGCCGGCGCCCGTGCGGTTGCGCAAGGGGCCCGAGGTCGTCGTCACGCAGGTCGCGCTCGGAGACGACGCCGCTGGTGTCGCGACGGACGACGTGTCGTGGCGGGTGGCTGACGACGGCCGCGGGCTCGTCGTCGACCTGCCGGGACGCGCGGTGGGTGGCCAGCAGCCGGTGGTGGTGTCGGCCGTAACGCCCCTGGGCCCGCGCGGCGGCCCGCTCCCCCTGGTGCGGGTCGAGGATGCGGCCTGGAGTGGTGGCGGTATCGAGATCCGCATCGCCTCCGCGCTGTCGCTGGCGTCGATCGATCTGCGGCACGCGCTGGTCGTGCCACCCGAGGCGGCGGCGCGCTGGCCACTGCTCGCGTCGTCGTCGTCGTCGTCGGCCGGCCGGGCCGCGGGCGAGCGCACGAACGTGGTGGAGCCGGCGGAAGATGGCGTATCGGGGCTCGGCGCCGAGGCCGGCGTGGCGCCCGCGCGAGTATTCGTGGAGGAGGAGTCGCCGCAGGCGGCCGTCACGCTGTCTCTGGCCCCTCGGGCCGCGATGCTGGACGTCGCCCGGGTGACCGCCGTCGATCTGTCGCCGGGGGTCGTCGTGGGGCGAGCGGCCTGCGATGTCCGCGTGGTTCGCGGCGAGGCCTTCGATCTGGTCGGTCGCATCACGCCGGGCTGGTTCGTCGATTCCGTGGAGGCGACAGCACCCCCGGTGCCCGGCGAGGTGGGGGAGGCGGCGCGGCGTCGCGACGCGACGGAAGCGGGCGTCGCCTTGGACTGGAAGGTGCAGCGCGACCCGCAGGGTGACGTGCTGAGGATCGGACTGACGGCGGCGGCAACTCCGGCCCGCGGGTTGGGCCTGCGAATCACGGGACACCGCACTGGTGTCGCGCTGGGGGAGGAGTTCACGTCGACCGCGCTCGACATGGTGCGGTTCGAGGGTGAGGCCGAAGGCTCCGCACTGCTGGAATACCGCACGAGTCCCGATATGACGGTCGCGTTCGACGGCCCCGAGCAGGCGGCCGTGCCCGCTGACGGTCGCTTCGCTCCGCTTGCCGAAGAGGGGACCGTCCGAGCCCGCATCGCGGCGGGGCATCGGTCGGCGTCTCAGACCGCGCGGCTCGAGCGCCGCCGGCCGCCCTTGGACGTGCGCACGCAGGTCAGGCTCACGGTGCGCGACGACAGGCTTACGGAGTCGTTCACGTTCGAATGCCAGCCCGTCGGCTCGGACCTCGACGCGTTCGTCGTGCAATTCTCCCAGCCGCTGGACGCGCCGCTGGAGTGGTCGCTGCTGCCACCGGCGACAGGCGCCGTGTCGGCCCGTCGGCTCGACCCCGCCGACGGCCGTCAGGGTCAGGCCCTCGTGCCGCCGGGAGGGGAACGCTGGCTGGTGGAGCTGGTCCCGGCGGCCCGGGGGCCGGTCACGATCCGGGGCGGTCGCAGCCTCCCGTTCACCCGCGCGACGGCGGTTCCCTTGGCCTGGGTCGAAGGCGCCACGACCGCGACCGGCCAGGTGATCGTGCGCGACGTCGGCCGGTCGCGGCCGCGGCTGGTCAACCGTCGTTTGTCCGAGGTCGCGCCCGACCCGCAGTCCGACGGCAGCCCGGCGAGCGTGGGGGAATTCTCCTACGGCCTCGACGCGGCGGCCGCCGATCCGGAGGAGCCCGCCGCGGAGTTGGTACCGGGCGGTGATCCGCGGGCCTGGGCCTGGCGCGAGGTCACCTCTTCGTGGTGCCACGCGTCCGGCGCGACCGAGTACGAAACGGTCATCGATGTCGAGAACCAGGGGCGGTCGGCGGTGTCGCTGAGCCTGCCGCCGGGCCGCCGGGTGCAGGGGATCCTCGTGGATGACGCGCGGATGCCTCTGGGCGATCGGCCCGCGGCCGGCGGCAATCTGCGGATCGATCTTCCCGTCGGACGGCAGTCCGTGACCATCGTCGTTCGCACGGTCACCGATCCACCGGACATCGACGGCCCGCTGGGCGGCATCGCGGCCGGCGGACCGGTGTGGTGGGAGGTGGGGCCGGCCTCGGTCGGGATCGACGTGCCAGTGCTGCACCGTGAATGGCGTCTGCTCCTGCCACCCGGCATCGACGTCGCGCTGCTGCGGGGCGGACTGCGCATGGTCGGCGGTCCGCGGCCGACACGGGACTGGCTCGCCAGGCTGCTCGGTGCGGCGGTCCGTTCGGCCGTCGATCCCGCCGATGGATCGAGCGGTGATCCTTCGCAGCAGGGATTTCGAGGCGTCCTGCTCTCTTCGGCTGGGACCGCGGGGAACGACCTGGGCGCGGTGCTGGTCCGCGGACAGCTGCTCGCGATTCTCGCCGTGCTGGCGGGCGTTGCCGCCGCCGTGGCGGTGCTCCTCGCAGCACGGCTCGGCTCCTGGCCGATGCTCCTCGTCTGCCTGGTCGCCGGCGTCGCCGCGCTGTGGAGCGCGCCGCCCGTCGACGGCATCGCGCGGGCGGCGTGGTGGGCCGCGGTCGGCACGACGGCGTTGCTGCGGGCCTCTGGCTGGCACGGCGAAGGCCGTGCCGGCTCGGCTCCCGTCGCCGCGGCGATGATCGCCTGGATCGCAATGCTGTGCGCGTCCGCGACGGCGGCGGCCGACGAGGTCGATTCCGTGGACGTCGCCGTTGATGCCGGTGTTGCGGCGCCGAGTCCTCCGGCCGTGCCGCAGTCCGCACAGCCGCTGCAGGTGTTCATCACGCCCGCCACCGGTCGGGGCAACGCAGCGGCGGGCGAATCGCTTGTGCTGGTGCCCGAGGAACTCTTCCGCGTGCTGGTCCGCGGCCAGGACGTCACGGCGATCGCGCCGGTGCGAGTGCTGGCGACCCGAGTCGCCGCCCGTGTCGCCGAGGCCGACTCGGGCTGGGGCTCGTGGCGGCTGGCCGTCGATGTCGACGCCGACGACGGCGCGACCCTGCTGCTCGACCAGTCGGCCGCCGGCGGGCGGTTCCCCGCCGCCCGCGCATCGCTCGACGGCGCGGCCGCTTCATGCCGGCTCGAGGACGGCGGCGCGGTGCTGCGGATCGCGGTACCCCAGGCGGGCCGGCACACGATCGAGGTGGATATCGAACCCGCCGTCCACCGGAGGGGGGCGACGGAGGTTGCGACCATCTCGGTGCCGGTGAGCCCGGCGGCGACGCTGCAGGTGTCTGGTCTCGCGGACATGTCGGGCCGCAGTGGGATTGTCTGCGAGCGGATGACGGCCCGGGGCGTGTTCGTCGCCGCCCCGGCTACTGAGCCTGCCGGGGCCTGCGACGTGTCGCGGGCATCGCAGGTGCGGCTGGTGAGGTCGCTGGTGCCCGGTGTGGCAATCGCGTTGCAGCCGAAAACCGTCGTCAGCCGCAACGACGTGGCCTGGAGCCTCGACGGCGTGCAGCTTACCGCCAGCTTCGAAGTCGATCCCGGCGACGCCATCGTGCGGTCGTTCGAGGTCGTTGCCGACCCGGAGCTCGAATTCGTCGAGCCGGCGGAGCAAGCGGCGGACGCGGCCGAGTCTGCCGAGGGCGTGGCGATCCGGCCTGTCGGCGAGGGGCGGTTCGCCGTCGAGAGAAAATCGCCTGACCGCGGTCGGCTGCGGTTCGAGATGGCGTTTCGCCGGCGGCTCGAGGAGCCGGTGGGAGCTTTCGATGTGCCCGCCGCATGGCTGCAGCAGGCGGGCGTCGACCTGCGCACGGTCCGATTCTCCACGAGCGCCAGCCTCGCGGCCCGGATCGATCTGCCGGCCGGGCTCGTGGTCGCGTCGATTCCCGACGGCGAGGCGTCGTTCGACGTGCGCTCGTGGA
>JBIJCD010000244.1:0-5849 GCA_044344895.1 Pirellulales bacterium
GACGAGATCCTGATGGTGTCCGGCCGCGGCCGGCCGACGGAGATGCGGGTCTACACGCAGTGGGGATACGAGCTGCAGGAATACCGCACGCTGCCGTTCGGCAGGTCGTACTCGGGCGGGGCGGACGTGGCGGTGGGCAACGTGGCTGGCGACGGCCGCCCGGAAATCGTTCTGTCGATGCTCGGCGGGCGGAGCCTCGTCTCGGTGTTCCAGGTCACGCCGGGCCTGCCGCAGCCGGTGGCCGCGACGCCGTTCGTCACGTTCCAGCCTTTTGGCACGCGATTCGTGGGCGGTGCCGCCGTCACGATTGCCGACGTCGGTCGGTTCGTGAACGGCGCCACGCAGGACACGACCGCCGGCGACGGCATCGGCGAACTGGCCGTGGCCAGCGGCATTGGCATGCGGGCCACCGTCAAGGTGTACGAACTGTCGGGCGCCGCACCCCGGGTCGTCGACACGTTCAATCCATTCGGTGGCTCGACGAGGGTCGGCCCGCTCTCCGTGTCGGCGGGCAGGTTCAACGGCGATGCTGTCGACGACATCGCCGTCACGTCCGGCCGAGGCATCAAGTCGCAGGTCGAGGTCTACGCCGGCACGATCGACGACCTGCAGGACGCCCTGCTGCTGAGCTGGGTGCCCTTCGCCAACTCGGTCCGGCCCACCGCGGGCCTCACGGCAATCGGGATCGACAGCGATCGGGACGGCAAGATCGATTCGCTGGCTGCGGTGCAGGGACTCAACGCCCCGCAGAGCCTGTTTGCTTCAGCGGCCGTGTCGGCGACCGGCGCGCTGCTCGCGCAGCAGGCCACGTCGATCGCGATCGCGACGCCCTCGAAGTCGCCGCGGCTGGCGGCGGTGAACAATCGAGCCGCCACGCCGGCGGTCACGAGCCTGTTCGCCAGCCTCGGGGCGCTGAACGGGGCTGGTACGATCGTCGCGAAGCAGGCGGCGTTCGCCACGCTCGCCGCGACGCTCGGCAACGACTGATCGGAGCGCCGTGACGCGGCTCTGAGCGGCGAGGCCTGACCGTTTACCGGTGTCGGCCTCGGCTTCGCGAGCCCCGCTACGAGCGGTGGCGGCCGAAATCTTTTCGCAGGCCGCAAAGTCACGGGACGATTCGCGTCGCGATCGCCTGCCGGTATACTGCGGGCCGCCGGAGGCGTCCGGCAGATGCGGTTCATCAGCGCCGCAGACCCGGATCGCAGCCGCGACGTTCCGTATTTCCACGAGCGCTCGCACGGAGGGGAGAGTGTGATGGAAATTGGTGCAGATATCGTCGGTGGCGGTCGGTTCGGTGGTGAGGCCGTCGCGGACCGCGGCCGCCCCGGCGCACACTCGCGGGCTGCGATCGCCGCCGTCGTGCTGGACGAACTCAGCCGCGTCGCACCCGCCGGCCACGTCCTGCGGCTGGGCTCGTCACTGGCCCGGCACGGCATCGATGCGGGCCGGTTCCTCGACGCGGTGGCCCGCATCGAGGGCCGCTACCAGATGCGGTTTCGCGACGAGTGGCTCCGTGGCATCCACACCTGCGGCGATCTGGTCGAGAGCATCGCGGTGCACATGTTCGACGACGCCGACCGGGCGGATCCCTGGGCGGCCGACCGGCGCGACGCAGCCGTTCGATCCGCGGCCCTCAGGCCCGGTCAGCCGCGGTTGGGCGGTTCGCAGCCGGTACCGGCCCAGGATTCCGAGGCGGGCGGCGTCGCCGGCCCGTTTCCCGAGTGCGACGCCTTCGAAAAGCGGCTGGCCGACCTCGCCGCCGCCGGCCTCGACAACCCTTTCCTGCACGCCAACGAGGCGGTGCAGGGCCGCACGGCGCGGTTGGGCGGCCGCGAGGTGGTGAGCTTCACGAGCTTCGACTACCTCGGCCTAGCCTGCCATCCCGACGTCCGCCGGGCCGCCAAGGAGGCGATCGACCGCTTCGGCTGCAGCGCGTCGGCCAGCCGGATGGTGGGAGGCAACAACACCATCCTCGACGAGCTCGATGCCGAGCTGGCGACGTTCCTGGGCACGGAGAGGGCGGTCGTGTTTCCCTGCGGCTACGGGACCAACGCGTCGGTGTTCAACCACCTCTTCGGCGCCGGCGACCTGATCCTGTACGACGAGCTGGCCCACAACAGCATCATGCAGGGGGCCAACGCCTCGAAAGCGGGCAGGCGGTCGTTCCGGCACAACGACCACGAGCAGCTCGACGGTCTGTTGCGCGACCTGCGTCCGCAGTATCGCCGGGTGGTCGTGGCGATCGAGGGCGTCTACAGCATGGACGGCGACTACCCGGACCTGCCTCGGTTCATCGACGTGAAGAAGCGGCACGACGCGCTGCTCTACGTCGACGAAGCCCACTCGCTGGGGACCATGGGGCCGGGCGGCCGGGGCATCTGCGACTTCTTCGGTGTCGATCCGGCCGACGGCGACCTGTGGATGGGCACGATCAGCAAGGCGCTCGGTGCCGGCGGCGGCTATCTGGCCGGGGGGGAGCGGCTCATCCGTTACCTCGGCTTCACGACGCCAGCCTTCGTGTTTTCCACCGCCTGCTCGCCGCCGAATGCGGCGGCGGCACTCGAGGGTCTGCGGGTCATCGGCCGCGAGCCATGGCGGGTCACCCGGCTGCGGGAGCGATCGGAGCTGTTCCTCAAGCTCGCCGCCGACTGTGATCTCGATACCGGCTCCAGCGGCGACACGCCGGTGATCCCGGTGATCGTCGGAAGCTCGACGCGGGCGATCCTCGTGTCGCAGCTGCTGCTCGAGCGCGGCATCAACGCCCGGCCGATCCTCTATCCGGCGGTGCGAGAAAGCGCCGCGCGGGTGCGATTCTTCATCACCGCCGAACACAGCGAGGAGCAGATCGCCCACGCCGTGGAGGCGGTCGCCGAGGTCATGGCCGCCACCGCCCCGGCGAACTGAACGATCGGGCGAGAATCGCCTCAGCCGGCAAGCTTGCCCGCCGGCTCGCCGTCGTGTGCGGCCGCCGGCCACCGCAGCGGCGCCGCTCCGAAGATGCCGTCGTGGAGCAGCGTTGGCCGGCGACGCACGAGGGCGTGCGTCGCCACCAAGAGCGCCGGCAGGAAGACGAGCTCCGCCACCGTCGCGGCGGCCACGGCCGCGCAGGCGAGGGTGCCGAAGCGCGACAGGCTCGGCACGGAACTCAGCGTCACCACGGCGAAGCCGACCGCCAGGACCACGCCGCCAAGCACGACGGCGTTGCCCGTTTCGGCCACGCCGCGGCGGACGGAGCCCGCGATCGACACTCCGTCGCGGCGCTGCCGCTGCACGGCGGCCAGCAGATGCACCGTGTCGTCCACCGCCAATCCGAGGCAGACGTTGAACACGATGACCGTGGCGGGGTCGAGCGACCCGCCGGTTGCGACGAGGATGGCGGCGATGACCGCTAGGGGAAAAATGTTGGGAATCAGGCTCACGATCCCCGCCAGTGGCGAGCGGAAGGCGACCGCGAGGATGCCCGCGATCACGGCGACCTCGAGCAGCAGGCTGCCGCCCAGATCACGGATCAACTGGCGGATGTTCCGCGCCGAGACGACCGACATGCCGGCGAGTTCGAAGGTCCAGCCAGGCCGGTGCGCGGCGAGTTGGGCTAGCCCCGCATCGATCCGCCCATACACGCCGTCGAGCGCCCGTGATCCGAGATCGCCCACGCGGGCCCGTACGATCGCCGTCCGCGCCGGTTCGTCGACGAGGTCCGAGAACTCCGCGGGATCGAGCCGACGGCGGGCCCGCTCGGGCAGCGTGCGGGCCACGGTGGCGAGCGAGATCGCCCTCGGCAGCCCGCCCGCCTGCTCGAGGATGCCGTGCACATCGGCCAGCGCCGTGAGCACCGGCTCATCCTGCCAGCCGATCCCGGCTGGCCAGCGCACCACGACGTCGAAGCCCATCGCACCGCCGAAATCACCATCCACGCGGGCCAGCGCGCGGGATGCCGTGGCGTCGCGAGGCAGCGCGTCGACCACCCGGTTGTCGGCGTCGAGCAGGCCGCTGGGCAGCATCAGCAGGAGCGTGGCGACGCAGCCGACGATCGCCAGCGGCCGGGCGTGCCGTACGGAAAAGGCCGCCAGCAGGTTGGCGAGCCGGCCGGCCTGCCGCGAGGACCGGCCCAGCCGCGCGCCGCACAGGGCTGGCGCCGAGGCAAGCAGTGGCGTGAGCAGCGTGACGGCCAGGAAGCTGGCCACGGCACCCGCGGCCGCGGCGATGCCGAAGGTCCGCACCGCGTCGATCCGGGCGGCGGCCAGCGAGGCGAAACCGATCGCGGTGACCAGGCTGGTCAGACCGCAGGCGGCACCTACGCGGCGGACGGCCCCGGTTGAGGCCGATACGGCGTCGATGCCGCGGCGGACGCTGCGGCGCATGTCCTCGATGAAATGAATCGAATCGCACGTGCCGACGACGAGTGCCAGCGAGGGCACGACACTCGTGAGCATGTTCACCGGCACACCGAACAGTCCGATGATCCCCATCGCCCAGACCGCGCCGACGGCGGGGGGCACGCAGGCGACGATGGTCGACCGCAGGCTGCGAGCCACCCAAGCGGAGAGCGCGACGGCGAGGCACAGGCCGATCGTGTTGAACAGCAGCATGTCACGCCGCAGCGCCCGCGCGGCCTGCTCGCGGAGCGCGGGGAGCCCGGTGAGTTCGAGGGTCAGCGGGACGGAGCCGGCCTGCTCGGAGGCCAGGAGCGCCTCGATGCCGGCCACGGTCTCGCCGAGCCGTGGCGGCTTGTCGGCCTCGGGCCGCAGCCGCACCAGCAGGATCGTCGACCTGGCGTCGGCGGCGAGCAGGTGTCCGGCGACCAGCGGGTGGCGCGCGGCCCGGGCTTTGGCCGCCTCGCGGTCGTCGTCGCCGAGCTCGCCCTCAACGTGCGGGATCACCGGCAGGATCGCGCCGGCGACGCCCTGCCGACGGACGTCGAACATCGACCGCACGCGTTCCACGCCGGCGAGCGAGCCGATTTTTTCCGTGAGCGACCGCAGTGCGGCGAGCGACGCCCCGTCGAAGAGGTCGCCGGAGCGGGCGGCGACGCGGACGATGCACTCGCGATCGGGCGCGCCGAACCGGCCGGCCACCTCGTCGACGAGCCTGAAGTCGGCGTCCGAGTCGCGGAGCAACGACCGCAGGTCGTCGTCGATCTTTAACTGAGACAGTCCGAAGGCCGCCAGCAGCGTCAGGAGCCCGACCGCCGCTCCCGTGAGGATTCGCCAGCGGCGCGGTCCGGAGGCGGGAGGAGGTGGAGTTCCTCCGGATCGACGATCCATCCCCGGCACTCCAGCGAGCCGCACCGGCAGGGGATCGCCGCCGCCGCGGGCCAGCAGTAGTCGATCAGGAGTTCCTCGCGGGCCCTGATCGGACGGATCGTTTGCAGCCACAGCCTGTCTTCCTGGAGGCTCCCATCCTCGTCGAACCAATAGAAAAGCTCGCAGTTGGGATCGCAACTGTGATTCACGAATCGCAGGGGCGGTGCCGGCTCGAGCACCCTGCCGCTGGGCAATTCCATGCAGTAATGCGGGTTTTCCGGCTCGACCGCCAGGATCTCGCCGATGATCTCGCCGATGATCTCGCCGGCCCGGATGGACCGACGGGCGAACACGCCGCGGCCCACGTGGGTCTCGCCGACCTCAACGAGCTGCCGCAAGCGGCCGTCGCCCCGCTGTCCACCGCCGAGGCCGAGGGATTCCTGGTCGCGGGGCATGCGCTGCTTGGCTGTGGATGGGCCGCGGCCCGGGTGCGGTGCGGCACGGCCGATCGGGACGACGCGAAGCCGGAACTCTACAATTCATCAACGAGGCGAGTCAACGTGTGGGCCGGAGCAACGCCCTACGCGTTGCGAGATTGTGCCGAGC
>JBIJCD010000014.1:0-19941 GCA_044344895.1 Pirellulales bacterium
GCCTCTGCCCCGAGAGCCGGCGTTGGCGGCCAGCGGAGACAGGATGTCGCAGCGCAGCCGGCATCGAGTGAGCGTAGGACAGGATGTCCGGAGCGAACGTCCGGCGACGGGGCGGAGGCATCCCCGGCCCACTCGCCTGCGTCGCGTGCGTGGTCAGCCCGCCACGGGCAGTCGCAGGCTGGCAAGCGTGCCCGGCACGGCCGCGCGTTCGCGGGCGTAAAACTGCCGCAGCCGGTCGGTGTCGATCTCGAGCCCGCGGCGGATTTCGCCGAGCGGCCGGTCGAGCATCTCGTCCCCTAGCTGCAGGTGCAAATCCCTGACGCCGAACTCCCGGCCCGCCTCCAGGCCGAGGTCGTAGGCGGCAAGCATCTTCGGCGGGATGCGGTAGGGCTCCGGGTAGAGCCTCGATACGGCGCAGCGGAAGAACCACCGCTCCAGCCGCGACACCGACTTCGTGCAGCCCATCGTGAAGCCGATCACGAAGGCCTCGTCCTGATCGAGCAGCCCGCGGCCGAGCAGCACGTGGATCATGTCGTGATGCGCGAGGTTGACGGCGCCGTGGAGCCGCAGCCAGCTCCGGTCGTTCTCGAAGAGCTGCACGATCCACGGAATCGCGGCGGGCGGCGCGGCCGGCATCTCGGCGAGCACCTCGCGGAGCGTCCGCTGGTCGTTGTCGAGGCCCGGGAACCACTCCCACCAACTGGCAGGGCGGGTGTCGGCGGCCTCTGGCCCGCCCCCGGCTTCGTCGAGCGCGGCCTGGGCGTCGAACCGTGTCAGCAGGGCGGTGGGGTCCGGGCTGTGGGCCGCGACGATCGCCTGGCCCTCGCCGAAACGGTGTAGCTCGTGGGCGACGAGCGCCCGGATGCTGCCGAGCGTTTCCGGCGGCAGCGGGGCGGCCGGAATCAACCGGCCGATGCCCTGCACGATCCGGTCGGCCGACGCCTCCACATCCCGCGCCCCCGGCGGCACGAGTGAACGCCGCAGGAGTCCGGCCAACGCCAGCCCGCGGGCGGTGGCGGCGGCGACGGCGGTCGCCTCGTCGTCGGCGGCCGCGTGGCCGACCGCATGCCGCGGCGTCGACTCGTCGACCGACCGCAGGAGCACACGTGCGGCGCAAAGCTCCTTCGTCGGTGTATCTGCCTTCACCTGCACGTCCTCGATCGCGAAGGCACCGCTTGACAGGCCTCGGAGCGCGACGGCGATCGCGCCGGTGAGATCCGCACCCGTGCCGCCGAGCGTTTCGATCCCGCCGCGCGGTCCGCAGATCGGAATCGTCACCCGCACTGCTGCCGGAATGGTGCCGGCGGCGACCGTCACCCTGCCGATGCCGATCCGGCCCACCGGGACGAGCATCGTCAGCGGTTCGCGTCGCGCGATCATGATGGCACCCCGCCCGTGGCCCCGTCCGGGCAGCCGACGCGCCGCATGGCAACGCAGGTCGCGGCATCGGCCGACACGGCGGCAGCCGTCACACCATAATCATACGCCCCGCGCGCGGCTGCGACCGGGGTCGCAGCCGGTGGCGTTCAGCCCGGCGTGCCGACGCCCGACGAGCCGGGACAGTTGGGCGGCGGCGACGCGACGTAATTCGACGCCACGTCCCGCGGGTGGGGCGTGACGGCCCGCGCCGGCAGCGACGTGAGCACGACGCAGATCGTCCGGGTGGCGGGATCGGCCCAGCAGAGCGTGCCGGTCGATCCCGTGTGGCCGAACGACCGCTCGGAGCCGGAGGCGTTGGCTGCCTGCCGTCCCACGGCGAAAGCGAGCCCGCGCGGCTCGATGCCGGGCGGGTTGTGGTTGCGCACCATGAGCCGGGCCGTCCGCGGCGTGAGGACGGCGGGCTGATCGTGGAGGAACTCCGCGAGGAACCGGGCCACGTCCGGCGCCGAAGCGTGGGTGCCGCCCCACGGAGCGCCGAGCGACCGCCAGTAGGGGCTGTTCCAATTCCAGTCCTGTGCCGACGCGGCGCCGCCCCCCGCCTCCGCCGCAGCATGCTCCGTCTGGCAGCGGACCATGTCGTCGAGGCCGAAGCGTCCCAGCCCCTGGGCCGAGTGCCGCATGCCCAGAGGCGCCAGCACCGTCTCGTCGACGAGGCGGCGGATCTCCGTGCCGCTGATGCGCTCGGCGATGGCGGCCGCGAGCAGGATGCCCATGCTCGAGTAGCGGTAGCGGCTGCCTGGCGGAAACCCCAGCGGCGTGCGCTGGGCCAGATCCACGAATTCCGCCAGCGGCGCGTGGGCGGCCCGGAGCCGGTCGTTCTCAGGCAGCTGGTCGGGCAGGCCGGAGACGTGGGTGAGCAGCTGGCGGAGGGTGATCACATCGCGGCCGCCGCCGGTGCATTGTGGCAGGAATCGCCGCACGGGGTCATCGAGCGAGCACTGACGCCGGTCGTGGAGCCGCATGAGCGCCGTCATGGCGATCGGCTTGGAGATCGAGCCGAGCAAAAACATCGCGTCGGGCGACCGCGCCTCTCCGAGGGCGACGGAGAAGGTCGAGCCGCCGCGTACCACGTGCAGCACGGCGGCGGCGACCGTGCCGGTGTCGACGGCGGATCGGAGGGCGGCGGCCGCGGCCTCGAGGTCTTCGTCGTCGGCGGAGCATCCCGCGCCGGTGGTGCTGGCGATCGCGGTCATCGAAGCGACGAGACCCGATTGGAGGAGGAAACGCCGACGCATCTCGGCGAGTCTATCCGCCGCGCATGTGGCCGGCGAGCCGTCGCGGGCCGCTGCGGGTCGGCGTCGGTTCGCCGTGTCGGGATCGCGAGCGGGGCGGTAGACTGCCGCGACGGGAGTCGTGCCGATGAGCCGGAAAGGATCGCGTGCGGTGGTGAAGGCGGGCGTCGGCGTGGCGATCGGACTGCTCGTCGCACCGCTCGCGGCCGTCGCGGCGCCGACCGTGTTCGTCAACGGACGGGTCGTGACGGTCGATGCCACGTTCACGATCACCGACGCGCTGGCGATTGACGAGGGGCGGATCGTGGCCGTCGGCGCGGCGGCCAAGCGTATCGCCCAGTCGCAGTCCGATGCCTCCCGTGTCGACCTGGCCGGCAGGATGGTGCTGCCCGGCCTGATCGACTCCCACACGCACCCTGTCGGTGCGGCGACCCACGAGTTCGACCACCCGATCCCGGATATCCGCTCGATCGCGGAGCTGCTGGCCTACGTCGCCGCCCGAGGCGAGGCCGTGCCCGAGGGATCGAAGATCGCCGTGCGGCAGGTGTTCATCACGCGGCTGGCCGAGCAGCGGTATCCCACCCGTGAGGAGCTCGACCGGGCGGCGCCCAGGCATCCGGTCGTCTTCAGCACCGGGCCCGACAGCATGCTCAACTCGCTGGCGCTTTCGCTGGCCGGCATCACGCGGGAATCGGGCGACCGCCCCGTGGGGGGCGGCAGGATCGAGCGGACCGCCGACGGTGAGCCGACCGGGCTGGTGCGGGGCTTCTCGCCGTCGATCGAGGCGCCGTCCGCCACGCGGTCGCCGACGACCGCCGAGACCGATGCGCTCCTGCGGCAGCTCTTCGCCGACTACAACCGGGTCGGCCTGACGACGGTGGCCGATCGCGGCGGCTCGGCCGACGGCATCGCCGCCTACGGGCGGCTGCGGGAGCGGGGCGAGCTGACGGTGCGGCTGCGGGTGTCGCACACGCTGCCCGGCCACCCCGAGTGGGACCGCGTGGCCGAGGCGATCGCGGCGCTGGGCCGCCATCCGCTCCGCCGCGACGACCCGCTGCTGCAGATCGTGGGCACGAAGATCTGGCTCGACGGCGGCATGCTCACCGGCAGCGCGCTCATGCAGGAGCCGTGGGGCGAGAGCCGGATCTACGGGATCACCGATCCGGCCTACCGCGGCGCACAGAACGTCGACCGCGACAGGCTCGTGGCGCTGGTGCGGGCGGTGGCGGCCGAGGGGCTGCAGTTCACGGCACACGCCGTCGGGGATGGCGCCACGTCCCTGCTGCTCGACGTGTATCGCGAGGTCGATCGCGACCGCCCGCTGCGCGATACGCGGCCCTGCCTGACGCACTCCAACTTCATGTCGCCCGACGGCATCGCGGAGGCTGCGCGGATGGGCGCGGTGGTCGATCTGCAGCCGGTGTGGCTGCACCTCGACGGCGACACGCTCACGCGGCACTTCGGCGAGGAGCGGATGCGGCGGTTCCAGCCGCTGCGGATGCTCGTCGACGCCAAGGTGCCCGTGGGCGGTGGCAGCGACCACATGCAGAAGATCGGCAGCCTGCGGTCGGTGAATCCCTACAACCCGTTCCTGGGCATATGGATCGCGGTGTCGCGGCAGGCCCGTCGGATCGGCGTGGACGAGTGGCCGGCGGAGGGTGGGCGGTTCGTCGCGGGCCGGTCGTTCCGCCCGATCCATCCGGAGCAGGCGATCACCCGCGAGGAGGCGATCCGCATGTACACGATCGACAATGCGAAGGTGCTGCTGTTCGACCGCGAAGTGGGGTCGCTGGAGGTGGGGAAGCGGGCCGACTTCGTGATCCTCGACCGCGACCTGCTCGCCTGCCCGGTCGACGACATTCCCGACACGCGGGTGCTCGAGACCTGGCTTGACGGCCGGCGCGTCGCGGGCCCGCCCTAATCCGCAACTTCTCCGGAGGCTGTCCCATGGCAAACGTCCCCCCGGGCCGCTACCGGCACTACAAGGGCCACGAATACACGGTGCTCGGCCAGGCCCGGCACAGCGAGACGCTCGAGGAGCTAGTCATCTACCGGCAGGAATACGGCGACCATGGGCTCTGGGTGAGGCCGGCGGCGATGTTTCTGGAGACCGTGGAGGTCGAAGGTCGGCGGGTGCCGCGGTTTGCACGGCTCGGCGAGGGCGGCTGATCGGTCGTCGGCTTTCTCGACCGACCGGCCCGGACCAAGGTTGTCAGGGGGGTATGCCAGGCTTGCCCCCGCGGCCGAGGACGCGAGTGGGAGAGAAGCATGAAACGTTGCACACGAGATATCGAAGTGCCGGGGCGGCTGGCCGCTTCGCTGGCGCTGCTCGACCCGCGGTCGCGGAGGCTCGTGCAGCTGTGGCTGGCCGGGCTGAGCCGGCAGGAGATTGCCGCCGCCATGAGGATCGACGAGGCGGCGGCCGCGGCGACCGGAATCGAGGCGGTCAGCCGGCTGCGGCAGCTCCTGGCGTGCGGGTGACGGCCCGCATCCACGCGGAGCGGCGCCGGACAGGGCTATGACACGGGCTGCCCCCTTGCCGACCTTGCCCGGGAAAACGCCGCAACTATGCTGGGAGCACGGAAGGTCAGAAGCATCCTGTCTTCGAACCGGACGGCCCCAGCGGTCGCCCGTACCAACCTCGCGAAAGCACAAGGTGGTGACCCGCACTGGCAACAGGGCGGGAGGATGCGCGTCGGGAACGGTTCCCGGCGAAGCTTTCGGTCGGTTCTTCCCGCCTGCCCTGCGACGCCCTCGATATCGGCGACCCGCGTCGGCCACGGCCGGAAGCACCCGAAAGCACCTTCCTTTCCTCGCAGGGAAAGGGGTGCCCGATGCCGGTGGGATTTCCGTCGATTCGAGTCGATGCCGCGAACGAGAGGCACCACCTGTGGTGCAACAACGGCACGTGGTGGATCCACTACACGGTCCACTTCGACCAGCGGAAGCGGCGGGTGCGGCGGTCGCTGCGGACGCGGTCGCTGGCCGAGGCGATCGTTCGCCGCGATTCGCTGCTCTTGCGGATCGCCAGCGACGGCGATCACGTGCCGGAGCGGCCGCGGCCGGACGAGCGGCCGGCACTCGATCGGAGGATGTTCGCCTGAGCGACGGGAACGAGTTTTGCAGTGCCACTCGTCGCGGTGGTGACATGCCCGCTTCGGATCGAGCACCGTGAAGAGGCTCACGATGGCGTGGTGGCCGCAGCGTCGTTGCGACGCGGCAGACACGCCTTCACGCCAACGAGCAGCAATCCCACCATCACCCCGACGACCCCGTCGGTGACCGGCAGAAGCCAGGGGGATCTTTCGGCGCGCACCAGACCGTGGAGCACGTGATGCACCGCGGGCACGGCATGGACGACGATGCCGCCACCCACGAGAAACATCGCTGCCGTTCCGGCGACCGACAGGGCACGCAGGAGCCAAGGAGCCGCTGACAGGATGCCACGGCCGATGCTACGAACCGGCCCGAGCCGGCTCGCTGCCAGCATCGCACCGAAGTCGTCGAGTTTCACGATCAACGCCACGAGTCCGTATACACCGGCCGTCATCGCGATCGAGATCGCGGCCAGCACGGCGACCTGAGTGAGGAACGGCTTGCCGGCCACCACGCCGAGCGTGATGACGATTATTTCCGCCGAGAGGATGAAGTCGGTGCGGACTGCGGCCGCGATCCGCTGTCGTTCGTCGTTGCTCGGATCACGGTCACCTGGCTCAGGCGAATGGACCGGCCCCGCGTCCGGGTTCGTCGCCTCGCCGTGCAGGTAGCGGTGCAGCAGCTTTTCGGTGCCCTCGTAGCAGAGGAAGGCCCCTCCGATGACGAGCAGCGGCGCGACTGCCCACGGTGCGGCCCGGCCGATGGCGAGGGCGGCTGGCACGAGCAGGAGCTTGTTCAACGCCGAGCCTCTGGCCACGCCCAGCACCACGGCGAGTTCGCGGGCTGGTAGCGCCCCGGCCACCTGCTTCGCGTTGAGGGCAAGATCGTCGGCGATCACGCCCGCCGTCTTATGTGCGGCCGCCTTCGTCATCGCGGCGACGTCGTCGAGGACAGTCGCGACATCGTCGAGAAGCAGGAGCAGGCTGCCCGCCATGGTCGACTCCCGAAGACGCCAGGCCCGACCGCTGAGGCTCAGCGGCTCCGCCGCGGTTTCGCCGTGAGCACCCTGAAGATCTCGCCGATGGAGTGTGCCGACTCCAGCGGGTGGCGGAGCGACTGGTCGTAGTTCACGGAATACGTGTTGCGTCGACCATCTTTTCTTCTCACCACATACCCGCCGCTGACCAGATCGCACACGATGCGGTGGGCTGCCCGCTCGCCGATACCCACGAGGTCGGCGATCTCCGAGATGCGCACGTCGGAATTGTGGGCGATGCAGACGAGCGCGTGCCCGTGGTTGGTGAGGAATGTCCAGGCCGGCGGCCGTCCGCGACGGGGGTTCACGGCTGCCGGATCGGGGGAGCGAATCGCCATGGGTCGATGGTACCCGATCAGGAATGCACTTGACAGGTGTTAGAAAGCATGTATTATGAGACAAGTTTTATGGAGCAGAGGAGATTCGGGATGCGGTACGCCATCACGATTCGCTCGCTGGCATCGAGGGATGAACTCGAGGTGCGGCTGTCACGGCTGGTGATGGGCGGCGCGTTTCACGTGCGAGATCTTGTGCACCTGAGCGCCGGCACCTGGTCGTTCACGATCCAGCCGATCCGCCCGGAACTGGCGGTCGGATTCGGCAAGGTGGCCGAATTGCTCGTGCTCCTCGCCAGAGAATGCGACGTGCACGCCTTGGAGCGACTGGCTGTCGGCACGCTGGCGGCGGCCTCCTGATCCGTTTGGCGGCTGCAGCATCCGCTTCCACGAACCCCGGGCGACTCCGCGTTGAACCCCCAAGGAATCCCTCCATGACACGGCATGCGGTGACCGTCATCCCCGGCGATGGAATCGGCCCGGAGTGTGTCGATGCGGCCGTCGACATCATCAACGCGACGAGCGTGCAGATCGACTGGATCGAGCGCCATGCCGGAGAGCGGGTGTTCAAGCAGGGCGTCGCCTCCGGGGTGCCGCAGGACACGATCGATTCGATCAGTCAGACGCGGGTCGTTCTCAAAGGGCCGCTCGGGACGCCAGTCGGATTCGGCGAAAAGTCGGCCAATGTGACGTTGCGAAAGCTGTTCGAGACGTTCGCCAACATCCGGCCGGTCCGAGAGTTGCCCGGTGTCGTCACCCCGTACACCGGCCAAGGCATCGATCTGGTCGTGGTCAGGGAAAACGTCGAGGACCTCTACGCCGGCATCGAGCACATGCAGACGCCAGACGTGGCGCAGTGCCTCAAGCTCATCAGTGCGAAAGGCTGCGAGAAGATCGTCAGGGTGGCGTTCGAGTTCGCGCGGTCGGAAGGCCGAAAGTCGGTGGCGTGCGCCACGAAGTCGAACATCATGAAGCTCACGGAGGGCGAGCTGAAGCGAACGTTCGAACGCATCGCGCCGGAATATCCAGACATCCGCTCCTGGCATGTAATCATCGACAACTGTGCCCATCAGCTCGTGAAGAAGCCATCCCAGTTCGACGTGATCGTCACGACGAACATGAACGGCGACATCATCAGCGACCTGACCTCGGCGCTCGTGGGCGGGCTCGGGTTCGCGCCATCGGCGAACCTCGGTAACGGCATCGCCATTTTCGAGGCCGTTCACGGCTCGGCCCCGAAATATGCCGGCAAGGGCGTGATCAATCCGACGGCGGTGCTGCTCAGCGGCGTGATGATGCTCAAGCATCTCGGCGAGTTTGCCGCCGCCGCCGACATCGAGCATGCCTTGCTCGTCACGCTCCTGGATGGGCGGCTCACGGGAGACGTCGTCGGCTATGACAAGGGCGTGACGACCGCTGAGTTCGCCAGATGCGTCATCGGAAACCTCGGGCGGCGAGCGCAAGGGTGGAGCGTCCGAGAGTCTCGGCCCATCACGATTCCGCAGGTGAGCCGTGACCTCGTGTTTCGGCCCGCCAAGACGAAGGAGGTGGTGGGCGCTGACATCTTCTTGGACAGTGGCGTGCCGCCGGCATCGCTCGGCACGTCGCTGGAGGCGATCGCCGCGGCGACGCCACTCAGGCTCAAGATGATTTCGAACCGGGGCACGAAGGTGTATCCGGATGGCAATCCCAACATCGATTGCGTCAGCCACCATCGCTGCCGGTTCGTGAGCCGCGGCGGAGGACCGATCGCATTCGACGAGGCGCTGTCGCTGGCCCGGCGGATCAACGAGACGCACGAAGTCTGCCACGTGGAGAGGCTGCTGCGAATCGACGGTGCCGACGGATTCACCAAAGCGCAGGGAGAGGATTGAAGAAACCGGTCCGGCATCGCACCGACGGCGGCTGGCGGAGTGTCGGTGGAGACGACGCGTGGCGGAACCGCCGCCGCGAGTCGTCGAGCTCCCCGGGCTGCTCCGCGGTGATCAGGAGCGGGTGGCCCGGCCGTGGCGTGATCGTTCGACGCGCACTCGCGTGACGGTCGCAGCGATGATGACGATGGCGACATCGGCCGAAGCCCGGCGAATCTGGTATTACTTTCGCGGCAGGAGCCGATCACGTGCCGCCGCCGCCCACCATCCGGACGCCACAGCGAGCCTGCGAGGTCGCCTGGTTCGCCGCGCTGTGTGGCGACGACTACGAGTTTCTGGGGGTGCCGGACGGCCGGCTGCGGTCGAGCTACGCCCACTGCGGCGATATCCTGCGGAGGGCCGACGCCAACGGGTTCCAGAACATCCTGCTGCCGTCGGGCTGGATCGCCGGCCAGGACGCGCTGACGTTCGCGGCGCTGGTGGGCCCGCAGACGCGGCAGATCAACATGCTCGTCGCCCTGCGGATGGGCGAAGTCTGGCCTCCCATGCTCGCCCGCGCCGTCGCCACGCTGGATCACGCGGTCGAGGGCAGGCTGTGCCTCAACGTCATCTCGTCGGACCTCCCCGGCACGAAGGAGTCGAACGAGCTGCGGTACGCCCGCTCCAGCGAGATCATCCGCATCCTGCAGGGTCTCTGGTCGACCTCGGGCCCCTTTTCGTGGGAGGGGGAGTTCTACCGCTTCACGCTGCCGACCACGGAGCCGGCGCAGTGCTACCAGCAGAACGGCGGGCCGCTGCTCTATTTCGGCGGCATCTCCCCCGCGGCGCAGGAGCTCTGCGCCCGGCACTGCGACGTGTTTCTGATGTGGCCGGAAACGGAGGAGCGGCTGGCCGAGGCGATGCACAGCGTGGCGGAGCGGGCGGCGGCCTACGGTCGCACGATCGACTTCGGTTTTCGCAGCCACGTGATCGTGCGGGACACCGAGGCCGAGGCCCGTGCGGCGGCGGACCGGCTGATCTCCCGGCTGGATCGGGCCAAGGGGGAGGAGATCAAGCGGCGGTCGCTTGATGCCGGTAGTGCCGGCGTGCTGCGGCAGGACGCCCTCCGCACGGCGGCCGGCAGCCTGTGGATCGAGCCCCACCTGTGGAGCGGCGTGGGGCTGGCCCGTTCGGGCTGCGGCAGCGCCATCGTGGGCGACCCCGACCAGGTGCTCGCCACGCTCGAGCGGTACATGGACATGGGCATGCGGTCCTTCATCCTCAGCGGCTATCCCCACCTCGACGAGTGCGACTTGTTTGCCCGCCACGTCCTGCCGCGGCTCCCGACCTGCCGCCTCAACGAGCTGCAGCGCCGCCGTGTGAGCGATCCGGTCACGCCGCTGACGACGGCCCCCCGCACCTGAGCGTCTACGGTCGCCTTTCGGAGAATCGCCCGCATGCCCGCTCCCGTCCGCTTCGCCCTGGCCGGCTACGGCGCCTGGGGCCGCTATCACGCCGCCTCGATCGAGGGAATCGCCGACGCCGCGCTCGTCGCCGTGGCGGCTCCGTCCGACGCCTCGCGGGCCGCGGCGGCCGCCGCCCATCCGCACGCCCGCATCTTTCGCGACCCGCTGGAGATGATCGGCTCGGTCGAATGCGACGTGGTCGACATCGTCACGCCCAGCCACAGCCACCGCGGCCTGGCGGAGGCCGCGCTGGCCGCGGGCCGGTTCGTGCTCCTGGAAAAGCCGATGGCGACCACGCTCGACGACTGCCTGGCCATCGCCAGGGCGGCGGAGGCTGCCGGCGGCAGGCTGGCGATCGGCCACGAGCTGCGGCTCTCGTCCCAGTGGGGAGAGATCCGCCGGATCATCGACCGCGGCACGATCGGCCTGCCGCAGTACGTGCTTGTGGAACTGTCGCGCAAGCCCTATCGAACCGGTGCGGAGGGCTGGCGGTACGACCCGGATCGCGTGGGCAGCTGGGTGCTCGAAGAGCCGATCCATTTCTTCGACCTGGCCCGCTGGTATCTCGCCGCCAGCGGTGACCCGGTCGAGCTCGTCGCGTATGGGAATTCCCGCGACGCGTCCCGGCCGGCCCTGCACGACAACTTTTCGGCCATGATGCGGTGCGCGGACGGAGGTTATGCGGTCGTCTCCCAGACGCTCGCGGCTTTCGAGCATCACCAGACAGTGAAAGTGAGCGGCACGCAGGGGGCGCTGTGGGCCGGCTGGAGCGGCGCGCTCGACCGCACCACCGAGCCGGAGTCATTCCTCAAGGTGTTCGACGGAGCAAGGCTGATCGACGAGCCCTTGCGACGGGCCAGTGGCGAGGTCTTCGAGCTGCGGGAGGAGATCGCCGCCTGCGTCCGCTGCGTGCGAGAGGGGGTGAAGCCCGTGGCGGATGCCCGCGACGGCCTCTGGTCGGCGGGCCTGTGCCTGCTGGCCGAAGAGTCGATCCGCCGCGGCGAGCCCGTGCGGGTTGCGGAGATGTTGGGCGGTGGGCCGATGGAGCCGCGGCGATGAGTGAGCGGCCCTCCCGCTGGTACGCCGGCGTCACCCGTTATCAGTGGCTCGTGCTCGTCGTCGCCTCGTTGGGCTGGGTGTTCGACGCCTTCGAGGGACAGCTCTACAACATCACCCGCGGGGAGATGCTGCCCGACCTGCTCAACGCCGCCCCCGACGGCCCGGTCGTGAAGCTCTGGGGCGAACGGTTCCTGGGCATCTTTCTCGTCGGCGGCACCGTGGGCGGCTGGCTGTTCAGCTCCCTGGCCGACCGCTGGGGTCGCAACCCGGTGATGGCGCTGACGATCCTGTTTTATTCGGTCTTCTCCGGGCTGACCGCCTTCGCCACCGAGGCCTGGCACGTGGCGGCGCTGCGGTTCCTCGTGGCGATGGGCGTGGGCGGCGAGTGGGCGGTGGGGGCGGCGCTGGTCTCCGAGGTGTTTCCGCGTGAGGCGCGGGAACGGGCCGGCGGAATCTTCCACGCCACGAGCGTCGCGGGGCTGTGGCTGGCGGCCGCGGCCGGGCTGGCCGTGGGCAGCCAGTGGCGGACGGCCTACCTGCTCGGCGTGCTGCCGGCCGCGCTCGTCCTGTGGGTGCGGCTCTCGATCCGCGAACCGGAGTCGTGGCAGCAGGCCAAGCTGTCGAAGCACGATCGACTGGGAAGTTTTCGGGAGCTGCTGGGCGATCCGCGGTGGCAATCGCGGGCCATCGCTGGCGCGCTCTTGGCCATGGTCGGGCTGGCCACTTTTTGGGGCGTGGTCGTCGCCGGTCAAGACATCGCTCGCGATCTGCTCGATCGGGCGGGCGACCCCGCCGCGGCGAGCAAGGCGAAGATCGCTTTCGGCTTCGTGCAGACCGCCGGCGCCGGGCTCGGCATGCTCGCCTTCGGCCCGCTGGCGGCCCGGATCGGCTGTCGCGCGACGTTCGCGATCATGCACGCCGCCGCGGCGATCATGACGCCGATCGTCTGCTGGCTGCCCTCGGCCGTGGGCGGCTATCCGCTGCTGCTGGTGCTGCTGCCGATCTTCGGGTTCTTCGCGCAGGGCATCCACGCCGGCTACGCCGTCTACTTTCCCACGCTGTTTCCCACCCATCTGCGGGCGACGGGCGCAGGCTTCAGCTTCAACACCGGGAGAATGCTCGCGGCGCCCGTGCTCATCTGGCTGTCGGCCTGGATGAAGGCCACGCTCGACCTCAGACTGGCGGTGACATGCCTGGGCGGCTTCTTCCTGCTCGGACTCGTGTTCCTGCTCTTCCTGCCGGAGACCCACGGCCAGGATCTGCCGGAGTAGGCAGGCGAGCCGCCGATGTTCTCGGCGTCGTGCCGCAGGAACCACAGGTTCAACGCAACGCCTGCGTGCCGTTCCGCGGCCGCGACGCGGAGGGGCAGGGGGCCCATGGTGCCGTCGCGCGAAAGGCGTCCCGGCCGGCGTGGTTACTGGGCAACTGTCGGAGCCCTGCCGAGGGCATGGAAGAGTCGAAACTGCGAGACGTTGTAGTCGATCACGGCATCGAGGTATTGCTCGCGTGCGTCGGCCAATGCCTGGATCGGTTGAAGCACTTCGATCGGCCGTGTCGCAGGCACGGGGAGGCCGGCGGCCTCGCGGATCGTGTGGAAATTGAGCGAGAGCGAACGAATCGCCTCCGGCACGGCCGCCTCGATCCTGGTCATCTGCCGCCTGGCGGCGATTCTCGCCTTCTCGGCCTGCACCACTTCCGCGGCGACGGTGTCCTGCACCTTGAAAAACTGGAGATCGGCTTCTTTGCGCTCCGCATCGCGACGGCCGAGGACCGCGGAGTCGGTGAAGCCGAGGTTCGCCGATTCCCAGTAGAGATTCACGTCGGCGTCGCTCCGCGATGCGAAATCGCCGAAGAACTCGTCGCGCCCACCCCCGAACCCGCCGCCCGAGTAGCGAAAAGCGAGGCTGGGAATGAAGGGGCGAAGCCGCGCCTGTTTCAGCCGCACGAGGGTCTCCTCGACGAGCGACCTGGCCTCCGCCAGCTCCGGTCGATTCCGCAGCCCGACGGCGATGAGGGTGTCGATCGGTAGATCGTCATTGACGATTTCGAGCACCAGTTCGGCAGGTTCGACGGGAGCGACGACGAGAGCCGGATTGAGTCGCGTTCTTCGCACCACGTCGGCCGATGCCACTTCCAGATGTCCCAAGGCCGCTTCCACATCCGCCAGCCGCCGATCGCGTTCCGCGAGGCTGCGCTTGTGATCGCCCTCGAGCCCGCCGCCGGCACGCGCGAACGCTTCCGTGATGGATGCCAGTCGCTCGGCATGCGCCGCTGCCTCACGGGCGATGGCCAGTCGGCCCGCAGCACGCTGCAGTCCCATGTATGACTCGGCGACGCCGAGCAGCGCGTCGTTGGTGGCAGTGCGAACCCGCGCCTGACGAGCATCGACGACCTGCTCGGCGGCCAGCGGCAGGAAAATGGCGTCGGAAAACCGGAGCACCGTCGTGAGGCCAGTGACCTGTGCGGGGCCGCCCGCGGGAATGGGGCCCGCGACGCTCGATCCGCCGGCGGCGGTCGCCCCGAGAAACAACGAGCTTTTGCTGATTGTGCGTACCGGACCTTCGACGATTTGCGCCTGGCCGTCGTGGCGGATCCAGTTGGGGCCGATGAAGAGACTCGGCAGCCAGAGTGCTCGGGCATGACGCACGTCGGCTGCGGCGGCCGCCACGCGGGTTCGTGCGATGGCGATGTCGAGGTCGCGCGCCCCGGCCAGCCGCAACGCACCAGAGAGATCAAGCGGGTGGATTTCCTGGCCGGGCACGAGTTGCCCGACGGCGGCCAGATCCTCGGCGGCCCTGGTTTCCAGTTTCAGCGGCGGTGCCAGCCGCGCATCGAGCGACGGCGTGGGGGCAGGCAGATGCTCGAAAGTCGGCGCGGAGAGCGTCTGCCATAGCGACGCCAGGACGATGGGCGACTCCGCGTCTGCGGATGATGCAAACGGGTCGAGGAACACGCCCCTGGCGCCGCCGCCCGGCGCGGTGATCGGCCGGGGAGCAGCGACACCTCCGGGAAGATCGATGAGGCCCTGCGCGGATGATCGCACGTTCCATGCCGCGGTCACGGCAAGGGCGCATACCAATACGACGGTGCGTTGCTCGAGACGCATGAAACGAAGCTTCTCCGCAAGAAGCATCGTCGTTTCAGACCGCGTCACTGAATTTGACGGGGTAGGTTACCCAGCTTTCGCGAGCCTGGGCGGTTTGGGGTGCCCTGGGCATCGCAACGTGCGGCTGGCCGCGGGTTCGCTGACCTCGCTACCGGATCGTCACCTGTTGGCCGTCCGTGAGGCCGGCGACGCCCGAGGCGATCACACGCTCGCTACCGTCGAGGCCACTCATGATTTCGACGAGGCCATTTTCCTCCAGGCCGGTCGTCACCACGCGACGGCGAACCGTATCGCCCTCGATCACGAAGCAGGCGGCCGGCCCAGTGCCGGCCCGGACGATCGCCGCCTTCGGAATCGCCACTGTGTCGGGATGTGTTTCTGAAGTGATCGTCGTCGTCGCGTAGAGCCCCGGTCGCAGGCGCGGCACCGAGGCCGCGGCCTCCTGTGCCGCAGGCTGGTTGTCGAGGTCGATCTC
Source organism: Pirellulales bacterium (assembly GCA_044344895.1). Classification (GTDB taxonomy): domain Bacteria; phylum Planctomycetota; class Planctomycetia; order Pirellulales; family UBA1268; genus CAMCQY01. The sequence continues at coordinate 15,096 of JBIJCD010000014.1, forward strand.
CACACGCAGCGTACGCGTCGACTCGTCGAGGCTGCCTGCCGTTCTGGCCACGGCACCGTTGATCGAGGTGCCCGGCATGGACTGGAGTCGGATTTCAACTGGATCACCCACGTCGATGTACGCGGATTCGAGTTCCGGGACGGCGACGATGACGCGGAGTTTGTCGATGCGGGCGATGGTGAAGAGCGGGTCGCTGGCGTTGCCATCCGTCAATTGGCCGGGGTTCACGAGCCGCCTGCGAACCACGCCGGCGAAAGGCGCCTTGATCGTGCCGTAGTCGAGCAAGGACTCGGACCGCGTCCGGTCGGCCTTGGCGACCGCAACCCGCGACCGTGCGGCGGCCAGGTCGGATCGCGCCTGCTCGACACCAGCCTCCGCCTGGGCGATCACCGCTTGTGCGGTCCTCTCCTGCGCCCGAATCTCGTCGCGGGCGGCCTGTGCCGCAGCCAGCAGGCTCTTCGACTCGTCGGCGAGCGCGGCGGTGACCGCTCCCTCTGCGACCAGCTGCGTGGCGCGGGTGAGTTCGGACGTTCTCCGGGCGACGTCGGCATCGGCACGCCCGATCGCGGCCAGCACCTCCGCCTTCCTGGCTTCGGCCGCGTCTCGATTCGCAACCGCCACCTTCTGCATGGCCTCGGCCTGCTTGAGCTGGGCTTCGGCTTGCGCGACGAGTGCGGTCTTCTGATCTCGCTCGGCCATGAGTTCGGGCAGCGAGATCTCAGCGAGAACATCGCCCACCTCCACGCGGTCGCCGATGTCGGCATGCACGCGGGAGACGAAGCCCTCGAGCTTCGCGCGGAGATCCGTGCTCTCAAACGCCTCGATATGCCCCGGTTGCGTGGTCACGCGACGAAGCGTGGTCCGGGTCGGGGCGACGGCCGTCACCGCTGGCGCGGACGCCGTGGGGGCGGGCTCGGCGGCCGCGGGCGGCGGCGAGGGCGCGGCGTCTGGCGAACAGCCGGTCATGAGCAGCAGCAGGACCGTCAACGCCCCGCCGCCGACCTTCGCGGCATCGTCGGGATGCAGGGAGGCATCGCGTCGCGAGGCCCGACCCATCACCAGGGCGAATACGGCGGGCAGGAGCAGGAGCGTGGCGAACGTGGACGCGCACAGGCCGCCGATCACGGCACGACCCAGCGGCGCGGTTTGGCCGCCACCCTCGCCTCCCCCGATGGCCAGCGGCACCATACCCACGATCATGGCGATGCTCGTCATCAGGATCGGCCGCAGCCGGTCCCGGGCCGCGGTGACCGCCGCCTCGGCCGCGGGGAGTCCACTTCGTCGCTCTCGCTCCGCGAACGAGACGAGCAGAATCGCATTTGCCGTCGACACGCCGAGCGCCATGATCGCCCCCATGAAAGACTGGAGATTGACCGTCGTGGACGTGAGCCGCAGGGCCATCGCCACACCCGCCAGTACCGCGGGCGTGGCGGCGAGCGCCACGAAAGCCAGTCGGGGCGACTGAAACGCGGCGGTGAGCACGAGAAGGATAACCCCGACCGCCGCGGCGAGACCGATGGACAGCCCGCGGGTGATTTCCCAGAGCGGGGCGATCTGGCCCCGCAGGTCGACCTTCACCCCCTTGGGCGGTTCCCCGGCGCGGCCGACGGCTGCCGCCACACGAACCGCTGCACGGCCCAGATCCTCGCCGACCACGTTGGCCGTGAGCGACACTGTCCGCTTCATGTTATAGCGGTCGAATTGCCCCGGCATCGTCGTCCGCGAAACATCGGCAACGTCACGCAACAAAACGCCCTCTTCGCCCGCTCGTTGCACCGGCAGCGTGGCGATGGCGTCTACCGTGTCCATGATTTCATAGGGGATCTCGACCTGGACCTGATACCCGATACCGCTCTTCGGGTCGGGCCAGTAGTTCGGCACGACGAACCGGCTGGATGACGTGGCTGCCACGAGCGAGCGGGCGATCTGATCGGCCGTGACCTCGCTCGCGCCGGCTCGGCGACGGTCGATGGCCACGCGGACCGTGGGATAATCGAGCGCCTGTGCATAGCGCACGTCCCGGAGCGTGGGCACGCCGGCGAGCTGGCCGCGAATCCTCTCGGCGTGGGCCTTCGTCTCGTCGAAACTCGGGCCGCTTACGGCAACCTCGACGGGAGTCGGGGCGCCGAAGCTCATCACCTCGCTGACGATGTCCGCCGGCTCGAACGAGAACGACACGTCGGGCAGAACTCCCGGCAGGCGTTCTCGAAGTCGTGCGACAAGCGAAGCGATGTCGACGTGTGCGTCGGGCCGCATCGCCACCCGGAGGACGGCCTCCTCTGGCCCCCCCGTCCACTGATAGATGGCGTTGATCGGGTAGCTCGACGGGATCAGGCCCGCGTAGCCCACGGAGATGTCGATGGCGCGGCCCCCGGTCTCCTCGTCGATGAGGTCAAGCACCTGCCGCACGATCTCCTCGGTGCGCTCGATTCTCGTGCCGGTGGGGGCCTCGATACGTACCTGAAACCGCCCCGCATCAAGTCGAGGAAAGATCTCCAGGCCGAGTCCCTTGCCGACCGCCCACGCGCTTGCCACGCAGCCCGCCAGGGCCAGCGGGACGACGATCCAGCGCAAAGCCACGAACCGGCTGCACAGCGACGAGAACCCATGTTTCAGCATGCCGGCGTCGGCATGCCGGTCGCCTGGCCCACCGTGGGGCTTCAGGAGCCACGCCGCTGCCACGGGCACGAATGTGCTCGATAAGAGGTAGCTCGCAGCCATGGCGAATGCCACCGCCAGCGACAAAGGCACGAACAGTGCTCGCGCAGTCCCTTCCATGAAAAAACTGGGGAGAAAGACGGCCACGACACAGAGCATGGCAAGCAAGCGTGGCACTGCCGTGTCCATGTTGCCCTGACGGACGGCCAGTGGCACGGCGTCTCTGCCCGTGCGTCCGGAGGCCGCCAGGGCGGCGAGCTTCGTGTGGATGTTCTCGATCTCGACGGTCGCCTCGTCGACGACGATGCCGACGGCCAAGGCGAGCCCACCGAGCGTCATCAGGTTGATCGACTGGCCGCTCGTCCACAGGCCGACGAGTGCACCGGCAATCGCGAAGGGGATCGTGAGCACGACGACCGCGGCGCTGCGCCAGTCGCGCAGGAACAGCAGCACGACCATTCCGATCAGGCCGGCACCGCTCATCGCCTCCAGCACGAGGCTCCGGATCGCCCCGGTCACGGTGGGCGATTGGTCGAACTCGAAGCCGACGGAGATGTCGTCGGGGAGCACGGCCTTCATGTCTGGCAGGGCACGCTTCACGTTGTCGACCACCGTGAGTGTCGAAGCGTCGGCTCGCTTGGTGACGAGGATGTAGACCGCCCGTCGCCCGTTGACCAGGGCGTATCCCGTGGGCACGTCGCTCGAATCGGAGACCGTGGCCACATCTTTGAGGAACACGATCGTGCCGCCCGCCTTGCGGACCGAGATGTCGAGCAGGTCCGACACGTCCTTCACCAGCGCGTTGACCGACACGATCGGCATCTCATCGCCGATGCGAATCACGCCCGACGGGCTGATGACGTTGCCTTTGGTGACGGCGACGATGACCTCGTCGGGGCTCATCGAGAGGGCTTTGAGCCGCTCGGGATCGAGGCGGATCACGACCGTGCGCTGGCTGCCACCGAAGGGGGGCGGCGCTGACACTCCCGGAAGGCTGGCGAACATCGGCCGCACCTTGAACAGGGCCTGGTCCTGGATCTCGCCGATCGTCTTCGTGTTGCTCGACAGAACGAGATAGCCGACCGGGACGCTGCCGCCGTCGAAGCGGGTGATGAAGGGAGAGACGGTGCCCGGGGGCATGAACGCCCGCGACCTGGTGACGTAGCCGATCGTCTCGGCCATGGCCTGGGCCATGTCGGTGCCGGGATGGAAGACGAGTTTCATGATCGCCATCCCCTGCACGCTCTTGCTCTCCACGTGGTGGATGCCGGAGATGTAGAGGAAGTGATACTCGTAGTAATTGGTGAGCAGGCCTTCCATCTGCGCCGGGTCCATGCCGCCATACGGCTGGCACACGTAGACGATTGGCGCGTTGAGATTGGGAAAGACGTCGATCTTCATCCGTCGCACGGCCACGCCGGCGAGGAGGGTCAGGGCCACGACCCCGACGACCATGGTCCACGGGCGGCGCAGGGCGAAATCGATCGGATTCATACGGCTGCTGAGTCTACGCCGCCGCGAGGGAGATGCGGAACCGCAGTCGGGCGACCTGCCCCTCGCTGCAACGAGGCCAACACAGGCGTGAAGGTCCCGCTATGGTCGCAACCTGAGGAGCGGCTGCTCCGACGACCTGGCCCGGCGCGGGGAGCCCGACAAGGTGATCGATGCCTGGATCGGCAGCTCCGCCGAGGTCCGGCGGAAGCACTACCACGCCGTGCGGTCGGGGGATGGCCGCCGCCGGAAATTCTGCTTAAATGCTCGCCCGTCCTTTCCTTCCTGCGCGGCCATCTGGGCGGCGCCGCTGCCGAAGCTCTCCCAACGCGTTGAACTCGCTGCCGGGCTGATTCCATTTGCGGCGTTCGGTCTGCGGGTGTTCGCGGTGTTGACGGCGGTGGCCCTGACGAAGCCTGGTCGCGGCGACCCGGATCGGTGAACATCAGAGCCAATCCATCGTGCCCCTCTTTCATGCATGCTTCTACAGGTCGCAGTGCATTTCCAAGGATCCCCAGGAGAACGCGAAGATGAGACTCATCCGCCCGATCCACGCCCTGCTCGTCGCGGCCCTGCCCGTGGGGCTGCTCACCGCGACGCCGGCCTCCGCCTGCACCCGCTGCCTGCGGGTCTTCAATGACGGCACCGCGATCGTGGCGCGGTCGATGGACTGGGTGGAGGATCCCGGGTCGGAGAT